>JALOCA010000010.1 GCA_023227965.1 Lentimicrobiaceae bacterium
AACAGTGGTAGCTACTAATATCTGGGTTTCAGCTTTTATAAATTTTTGCATTTCGACTTCTTTATCAGCAGTTTTCATCTGACCATGTAACATGCTGATACTGCAATCAGGAAATATTTCGCACAATTGGGCATACCCTTCTTCGAGATGTTTTATATCGAGGGTTTCCGATTCAAATATCAGAGGGTATACAACATACGCCTGCCGTCCCTCTTTGATTTTTTCATACAAAAATTTATACACCTGTATTCTTTTATTTTCAAATGCATGTATGGTTTTAACGGATTTTCTTCCCGGAGGGAGTTCGTCAATTACAGAAGTATCAAGATCGCCATACACCGTCATTGCCAGGGTGCGCGGAATGGGTGTGGCGGTCATTACCAAAACATGAGGCGGAATACTTGTTTTCTCCCAGAGTCGCGAACGTTGCTCTACCCCAAAACGGTGTTGTTCGTCAATAATTACCAATCCCAAGTTGCTAAATTGTACATTTTCTTCGATAAGGGCATGCGTGCCTATAAGGATGTGAATGGTATTGTTTTCGAGTTGTTGATGTAAAGCCTTCCGCAGGGCAGATTTGGTACTACCCGTTAAAAGTGCAATGTTAATGGACATACCGTTAAGAAACCGTTGTAAAGTAGCAAAATGCTGGGTGGCTAAAATTTCGGTCGGAGCCATCATGCAACTTTGAAATCCGTTATCTGCAGCAATGAGCATACACATCAAAGCCACCAGGGTTTTTCCGCTCCCAACGTCGCCTTGCAGCAAACGGTTCATCTGCTTTCCCGAGCCTAAATCTTTTCTAATCTCTTTTACAACTCTTTTTTGTGCCGCTGTAAGTTGAAAGGGAAGATGGTACTGGTAAAAACTGTTAAAAAATTCTCCTACTTTAACAAAAATCTGTCCTTTGATTTTCTTCTCCCGTAAATTTTTTACGTTCAGCATTCCTAACTGTAAAAAGAAAAGTTCTTCAAATTTCAGTCGGGTTTCAGCCTTTTTCAGCAACAAAGGATTTGCGGGAAAGTGGATATTTACAAGAGCTTGTTCCCTGCTTATCAACTTTAAGTTACTGATAATTTCTTCGGTAAGGGTTTCCGGAATCTGTTCCTTGGCTGCCGGAAGCAACGTTTGCATTATTTTTGCCAGGGTTCTGCTGTTTATGCCCCATTTTTTAAGTTTTTCGGTAGTATTGTAAAAAGGGTACAAACCCTCATAAGGAACGGTATTTTCGGGATTGGCTGTATCTATTTCGGGATGGGGTATGTTGTAAATACCATTAAAAAGAGTGGGTTTGCCAAAAATAATGTAATCAATGTTAGGGTTAAAGCGGTCGGAAAGCCATTTGAATCCCTGGAACCAAATCAGTTCAATAGTCCCGCTGTTATCGGTAAGCAGGGCGGTCATTCTTCTACTCCGGTCTTTGCCGGTAAATTGGATATTGCTTATTCGTCCTTTTAATTGGATATAGGCAAGGTCATTCTGTATTTCGCTGATTTTGGTAATTTTACTTCTATCTATATATTTATAAGGATAATACGATAAAAAATCTTCAACAGTAAATATCTGAAGTTCTTTTTTTAATAAATCTGCTTTTTTAGGACCAACTCCTTTGCAATATTCTACAGGAGACTCAAGAAAAGTATTTTGCATTTTCCTTTAATAATAACGCAAAGATAAGAAGCAATATCAATAAAAAAGCCGTCCCAAGGTTTTGAGACGGCTTTTTTTGCTTAAGTATCAATTTTAGTATTCCCACAAGTCGTGTTCGTAGTTAAACATGTCATCTTTTATCCGTTGTGCTTCGAGCAAAGCATCCAAACCTTGTGCATACTGCGTTATTTTACGGTCGTAAACATTGTCTTCCTTATACACATAGCTTGAAAACATGCGTTTCCAGAACAGGTCGTCAAAGGTAAGGCGGTTAGAGCCATTGTTGCGGTTAAAAACTTCGGCTTTGGCAAGAATATTTCTTGCTTCGGGGAAATATATCCAAAACATAGGTTCATCTCCACGATAATTGCCTTTTTCGTCGAAACTGGCTTTAACCGGGCAGATGCCTATTATTCTTACATCCATCATTGAGCGTTGCTTATCGAAGAACCAGTCTTCCTTGATACGGATTTTTTTAACATCCGATGCATTGAAAGTATTGGTAATTATGGTATCATAGAAATCGTAAGGGGGGTTTGGGCGTTGCATTTGTTGTGTATCTGCACGTTCCAATCGCCCAATGATTTCCTGATAGGTAAGAGGTACTATCATCTCATCGGTTGAGGATGTGGCGTCGTAGGCAGTAAGGGTACCTTCTTTCAGGGCATCCATGATGACTGTCATAAAACTACGCCAACCACTATGCTGAGATTCAGGGTAGTATAACGGCTGATTCATTTTTTCGCGAAAATCAATGACTTGCCAAAGGCGTTTCTGCCAAAAAATATCTGCTTCGCGTACGTAAGCATACGATACAGGTTTTTTCTCAATGGTATTTATTTTATCATAAACGCCGTCACGCGGAGGAGTATCCTGAATTTGTTGCGCAAAACCATTCAGATGAATTGTTGCCAAACCTATGAGCAACAATAAGAAACCGGTGAAATTTTTCATATATAACCTCCAATTAATGATTTCAATAATTATTTTATTTCAAGGCTAATGGTACCCAAGCGACGGGTACTTCCGTCGGGTCCTTTTGCCATTATATTTTCAAGCCAAATTTTATCACCTCGTTTTGAATTTCTGATAAAATTTTTCATTTCTTCTGTAAGAAGATTGCCCTTACCCTGAAGGGGGAAGACGTCTCCTCCGCGGATAGAAATAAAAGTAAACGAATTGATAACAAAGTTCAGGTCGAATTCAAAGTCTTCGGGCATACGTGGGATAAGAGCTCCGGCAGCCAGAAGTGCATTTTTGGCAACGGGACCTCCGTCAACATTGGCAATAAAGGCGTTGGGTGGTGGTAATCGTTTTACCCTGAATTCGGCACTACCCATGCTACGAGTGGTTTTGTCGCTTTTCATTGCTACACTGATGATTGCCTTTCCTTGTTGACTAACTCTTACTACCCAATTTTTGCCCGAAGCATCACGGCGTAGTGTTCCTGTGCTGATGGTTGCAGATAGGTTATTATCTGCTACACCCGGTACGGAAATGGAAACAGGATTATCAACGCCCATATAAAATACATTCATTTTTATAGCAGATACTGTTAATGAAGGACGTGCCACGATGTATTCGTTTTCGAAAGGATAGCTGTTTGTAATTCCGGATGGGGAGGTAACTTTAATTACTCCGTTGTATTTTTTCACTCCTTCGCTTGTTGCAGCGGCTGTGTAGTTTACAATACCATTTTCGCCTGAAATTCTTCCGCCTCCGATAACAACTTCGGGATTTTGTTTGGTATCATAAGCGGCTACCAGGATTTCTGCTTCATATTTATCACCCAAGAAAACGTAGTTACTTTTTGCAATTACTTTTGCAGTAATGGCATCAAAGGTAAAATCTTCAGCAGATATAGATGCATAAAGGTGATTTACAACATCAAACTCAATATTTTGGATGTCGTTGACCAGTTTGTTTAAAATTGTTACATCGGCTGCAAGAATGGTATGGTAAAAGTGATGCATTTCCCATGGTTGCTTGTCACCGCTCGCATCATAAAAAGGACCATCGGTATTAATTCCAATTGTGATATTAGAACGGTTTGCCGGGTCAATCAGATTTAATACATTTGTTTTGTACTGAATAATCTTGTCTTTCAGTTCACGGGCTTTCCCGTTGGAGCCATTTTGTGATTCTCCGATAAAATACCGGGTAGATTGGTCATATTTATCTTTGGTTTGAATTTCGCGTAAAGGGATTTTTTTAGCTTCATCAATAGTAATTCCTTCTGAAACAGAAATTACTTCATATTTTATTCCTTCAATATATTTGATAAGTTCTTGGGTAAGTTTTTGTGCTTTCTGGGCTTTTTCCCAGTAAGGACGTACCTTGTTTTGATTAATTGCAAATTGTTGTTGGAATTTAGAATACGTTCCGTCAATTTTTTGGGAGAAGCTCTTATTAGTGGTTTCCATACTTTCGTTTACCACAAGAAATGCTTCCAGAATTTCAACGGAGACGTTCAATGCCAACAAAGCAGTTAACACCAGGTACATCATCGCAATCATTTTTTGCCTTGGTGTTTCCTTATATGAAGCCATAATTATTTTTTCTAATTAAAATTTGAGTAATGTATTGATTGGTATTGTGCAGATGACTATTTAACATTAACATTCATAGCTGCCAGCATATTGCCATACACGTTGTTGAGTGCGGCAACCCGCTTAGTAAGATTGTCCACTTCGTCTTTGTATAAGCCGGTTTTTTCATTACTGGCTTCGAGATTGGAAAGGAAATTTTTAATCGTTACCTGCAATTTAGCCGTAGCTTCTGCCTGCTGGTTCGAACCCTGGAGTTGCAGTTCGTAAACAGTATTAAGGGCTGCAAGGTTATCAGAAATTTTCTTGATATGTTGGTTTAGCTGAGTAGTTTCTACTTTTGAAAAATCGAGTTGCTGAGCAGATTTTGTCAGTATTTCAGTAGTTTGTGCATATTTCTGGGCAAAAGCATTGACTGTTTCTGTTGCTGTTTTTACACTTCCTGCAAAGGCGTTGGTGGCATTTAAATCCACTTTCAGGGCTTCAGAAGCTTGGGCATAAGCGGTGGAAAGGGTGCCAATGGAAGAAGCTGCCTTTTTCATATTGTTGAAATATTCATCAGAAACGTTGATGTCGGCTTCCAGTTTTTGTGAAGTTTTAAGGTAGGATTCCGATAATTTGCCCACGGATTGCGAAGCACCTTTCATATTCTTAATATATTCATCGGTAGCCATGGAAGCGCCGGAAACATCGTTAAGTTTTGCAGTGGTGTCACTCAGTGAGCGCAAACCTTTACCAAGGCTCTCAATAAGTTCGGGACCTATTTTGGCTTTACCCAGCATATCGTCCAATTCCTGGGTAAGGGGTTTTTTACCTTTAATTACCTCGCCTACTTTGCCGCCATGATAAATTCCGGCAAGTTCGGGATAAACAAGACTCCAGTCAGGTTCAACATGAGGGGGTTCAAAAGCTGAAAAGAAGAATATGATAGCCTCGGTACCTAAACCGATAATAAGCATCATATTGGCACCGTAATAGTGATTAATTTTAAATAGAGCACCCAAAATTACAACTGAAGCTCCCCAGCCATACAACCTAGCCATGAAATTTCTGTATCCTTTTGATCTGGTTAATGTGAATAAACTCATAATGAAATTATTTTTAAAATTATTGTAAATTGGTTAATTGCGAAAGGTTAATTATAAATTCTTGATGCTCTGGCGGGACTATCATCTTTCTGGCGTCCCAGATAGTTCTGAACGCAACGGAAACCGATATAACACTTGGCAGTATCCTGATATTCGTAAGCACGGGTAGAAACCTGAAGGTAATAGGAAATGTCTTTCCACGAACCGCCACGTACCACTTTACGTTTCATGGAAGGGGGGTCGGTATCTTTGGCATTATATACATAGTTTTGGTTCAAATCCCAGGCAAAGTTATAGGTAGCTTCATCAAAAGCAGAATTGGTCCATTCTGCCACGTTGCCTGCCATATCAAAGAGTCCCCAGTCGTTGGGAGGATAATGGGCTACGATAACGGTGTACAAACCTCCGTCGCAGGCATAGTCGCCACGCATAGGTTTAAAGTTGGCAAGGAAACATCCTTTGGCATTACGGGTGTAAGGTCCACCCCAGGGATAGGGGCTTAAAGTATTTCCACCGCGGGCTGCCCATTCCCATTCTGCTTCGCTGGGCAGACGAAATTCGCTAACAATGGCTTGTTTTTTCCCGTGCAGATAATTAGACATTTTTTGTGTACGCCAGATGCAGAAAGCACGTGCCTGTTTCCAGTTTACACCCACTACCGGGTAATTGTCGTAAGCCGGATGCCAAAAATAACGTTCTGTCATAGGGTCATTGAAAGTGTAAGCATAGTCGTGTATCCAGCAAAGAGTATCGGGGAAAATATTTATCACTTCTTTACGAACGTAAACGGAACGGTCTTTCATCCCTTGCGGACGGTTTGCCAAACCTGCATCTTTGGGATCGCCCTGGGTATAATCCTTGCTTGCGGCAGCTTTCAGGTCAACCCAGTAATATTCGTAATATAATTTACGTGTATCAATTTCCTTACGGCGAAAATATCTTTCGTGTTCGGGGAGGAACATGGCTTCGAGGGCTTCTTTTTCCTGCTCACCATCCCATTTAATATCATTTTTCATGTTAAGAAAAGGAGGGTCGTATTGGTTCCCTTTTTTGTCTTCGGTAATCAGGTAGCGTTCGGGTACAGCTTCACCGACAAGGCGGCGGGCTATGGAATCGCGAACCCAGAATACGAACTCACGGTATTCATTATTGGTAATTTCTGTTTCATCCATAAAAAAAGCAGGAGTGGAAACGGTTTTGGGTTCACTGATCTGGGCAAAGGGAACATCTTCATCACTTACACCCATCGTAAAACTTCCCATGGGTATGTATGCCATTCCGTAAGGATCGGGTTGGTAAAATTTTGAACGCTTTGTAACCCCGGTAAGTTCTCCGTTTCCGGAGTTACCACAGCTTCCTAAAATGACAAGCATGGTGAAATAAAGGAGCAGTTTTTTCATGTTATTTTATGATTTTGTATTCAACTAACGTATTTTCAGTATATTTATTATTTTTTGATAATTTTTTTTCCGACGCAAAAGTAAATAAATAGTTTAATTTTACAAGTATCTTGTATTTTTATAACTTCTCGGATGTTTTTCTATTTCCAATCCGAAGCAATATCGCAACATAATTTCATGACTTCCCGAAGTACCGGCTCCTAAAATTTTCGAGGTGGTAAGGTCGTACGAATAGCCTATCTGCAGGTCTTTTATCGTTAATCCTAAAAAAATTACTACTGCATCCTGTACACGATAAGTTAAACCTCCCCATACTTTATTATTATATTTTAGCATGGCATTAATATCGTATTGGGCAGTAGTTCCGTCGGTTTTAACAAATACCGAAGGAATAACTTCGTAGGCAGGGTGCCCGGGTATTGTCATTGGATAGCCTCCCGTTAGATAATAATGCCTTACACCCTTGTAAGCCGTGGTTTTTCCTTCGGTACCCAGCAACTGTGATGCTGACAACCCTGCATAAAACCCGTTGGGTACCTGGTAATAAATACCTAAACCTCCGTCCAAAATCATTTCGCTTTCTTTTCCCTTTTCTCCCAGCACAGGATCGCCTGTTTTGCCGTCGGGCGGAATGTATTTTGAGAAATCACGTGACTGATTTAGCATACTGATGTTTAATCCTATACCTAAGTCTCCTGCACCTGCAACCGTACGATAGGCATAGCCTATCTTCAGATCAATATTTTTTTCAAACCCCAGCTTATCCTGATAAATGGCAAATCCTATGCCGCCATGCAAGAGATTAATTGGAGCATCCGCCGAAAAAATAAAAGTTTCGGGGGCTACGTTATTACCCTCCTTGTCCTTAAATCCTACCCATTGCTGCCGGATTAACCCGGTAATGCATACAGCATCGCTACTACCCAGACTCCCTGGATTTACCACGGCATGATTGAACATGTTATGGCTTACCTGGTATTCCTGCTGGGCTTTTGCTTGCACACATAGCATTACCAATGCACTTACGACTGCTATTATCCTTAGGTATTTCATCCGGTAATTATCCATCTAAAACGGGGGCATAAAATAACGACTAAATTTTTATTTGAACAAATACAGAGCAAACATTTTTTAAACTTGGTTTACTGCTTTTTATTGTAAAAAGGACTTAATTTTGCAGACTTTTTTTATTGTAAAGCTATTTATCAAATTATCAAAAGTATGGCAATGTTATCATCTGAAAAGATTTTCTCAAAAAAGTGGTTTCTTTCTTACAGCCTGATTGTAATCGGCTCGTTTATTCTGGCTGCAGGTTTTGTATTTTTTATCAACCCCTATCATATCGTTCCTGGCGGGGTGTATGGTATAGGCATAGTGGTGCATTATCTGGTTCCGCAAATTCCTATTGGTACCTTTGGTTTGGCAATGAATATTCCACTTACACTCATTGGGATAAAACTACTTGGCCCGCGTTTCGGGATTAAAACAGTGGTTGGCATGGTGTTTGCCTCTGTGTTTATGGATTTGCTTACCGCAATGGTAGGCGAAAACCCTGCCACCATCCTGCATGGTTCGGTCAACCTTACGGATGATATTTTACTGTCGTGTATTTTTGGCGGAGTGGTAATTGGTTTTGGGCTTGGTTTGATTTTCAAAGCCAAGGCTACTTCCGGTGGCAGCGATATTGTTGCTATGATTATCGCCAAATATACCAAACTCCCATTGGGGCAATTAATGATTTATGTGGACTCCACCATTGTTTTGATTGGTTTTGCCGTGTTTGGTGACTGGAAAATCCCTCTGTATTCCTGGATAGTGATTTTCGTTACCGGAAAAGTAATAGATGTGGTGCTACAGGGAGTAAATTACGACAAAACCTTATTTATCATCTCCGATAAATATGAAGAAATCCGGGAAAAGGTAATTAACGACCTTAACCGTGGCGGTACTTTCATCCCTGGAAAAGGAATGTACAACGGCAGCGATAAAACCATCATCTTTACCGTGGTAAACCGCACTGAGCAAGCTATACTGGAAGAATACATCCACAATGTTGACCCGCATGCTTTTGTAACCGTACTCGAAGCAAACGAAATCCTTGGTGAAGGGTTTAAAAGTCTTGATGAAAAATTAAAAGGATAAGCAAAGAAATTTTTCTGGTCTTATCCTGTTTTGCTTATCTGTAAAAGTTTTTCAAAGTCGAGAATTTCGATATTTTTGCCTTCAACCAACAGGATCCCCTCATTTTTAAATTTGGAAAGGGTGGTAATCACATTTTCCTGCGAAACGCCGGCAAATTCTGATAATTCTTTTCGCGTAAGCGAAAGGGTAAATTTATTCGACTTGTAAATATTTTTCGAAAGGTAAATAAAAATATCGGCTATCCTGCCGTTCACATGCTTATGGGCAAGGCTGATAAAGTTGAAAATAGCATCACGGAACATATCCGTAGCTACAGAAAAAAGTTTGAGTGCATACTGACTATTCATTAATATAGTATGTTTCACGGCATCCATCTCGATGAGGCAGGCATGGCATTCATCAAGGGCGTAAATGGAAAAAACATTAGTCCCATCGTAAAACATGTTGGCACCACCGATAAGATTCGGAGCACTGTTGATAGCCAAAATAAGAGTGCGGTCATTTTCATCCAGGTAAGTATGTTTTACGATACCTTTAGATAAATATGCAATGTGGGTGGATCGTGCACCTTGTTTTACAATGGTTTCCCCCTTCTGAAACTTCAGCTTGGTAGCATTTTGCCTCAATAACTGGAATTCTGTGGGGCTTAAAGATTCGCAGCATACCATCTTGAAAAAGCAACTTTCACATTGAATCAAATCATCACCGGCAGTACTGCTCATAGAGAAATATTAAATTTTCAATAAAAATACCTTCAAAAAGAAAGATTAAATAATACAATGTCCAAGAATTTTTTCTGAAAACATACCCGTGTTTTCCCGGCGAATGGCTTCAGTTTCTTGGGACTTTTGTAAGCTTCTTGGTTTGCAAATGTAATTAAAAAAATAAAAGTATAAACAAGCAAATATAAATAATGTGGAAATAAAAAGAATCACTATCATAGGAGGATGTGGCAAAAATGGCCAGAAGGAACAGGTAGAAAAGGTGGAACTGAACATGGGCGATATTATAAGCATAGTAGGCCCTACCGGTTGCGGTAAAACAACACTTATCAACGACATTGAACTATTTGCCAATAAAAACACTCCATCGGGAAGAAAAATATTGCTTAACGATGAGCCCGTTCCCGACGATTTCAGCTTCGATCCTGCCAAACATCCCATTGCATTGATTTCGCAACATACCAACTTCCTTTCAGACCTGCCGGTAGGGGAGTTTTTGCAGATTCATGCAAGAGTGAGAGGTGCCGACGATGTAGAAAATCTGGTAAACGAAACGCTTGAATTTGCCAACAAGCTTACCGGTGAAGCCGTCATCCGCGAAACGGCAATGACCGAACTTTCGGGCGGACAAACCCGTTCGCTACTGATTGCCGATGCCGTTATCATTGGCAATTCACCAATCATCCTGCTGGATGAAATAGAAAATGCAGGCATCCATCGCGGCAAAGCCCTCGAACTCTTGAAAAACTACAAGAAAATCTTCGTTTTCGTTACCCACGATTCCAACATTGCCTTGCTTTCGGATTTCCGTATTGTGATGAAAAACGGAGCCATGCAAAAAATCATCGTTACCGGGGAAGAAGAACGCCTGACTTCGCATAAGCTGAAGAAAATGGATGAAGCCATCCTTGAATTCCGGAAAGTTATCCGTTCGGGAAACGAGATTACCGAAAAAATATTCAGCGAAACCATGGAAGAATTTATGAATTACAAAAACTGAAAAACAACATGAAATTAATCGTATTAGCCGGTCCTCCTACCTGCGGAAAGACCACCGTGATAAAACAAGTGATAAAACGGATGATAAGCCGTAACCTGAAACCCGCTTATGTAAAAATTGATGTTTTGTATGCCGACGAGGACGAAATGCTGAAGAATGAGTTTGGTATTCCAACCCGTAAAATTTATTCCGGCGAACTCTGTCCCGACCATTGCAACGTAGTGGTGCTCGATGAAGCCGTGGAATGGGCAGAAAAGCAAGGTGCCGAATATCTCTTTGTGGAAACCGCCGGATTATGCCTGCGTTGTTCTCCTTATGTGGAAAATTCTCTTGGCATCGTGGTGATTGAAGCCACCAGCGGAATGAATCTTCCAAGAAAAGTAGGTCCTATGCTTACCCTTGCCGACATTTGCGTGATAACCAAAATTGATCTGGTGTCGCAGGCAGAAAGGGAAGTATTCCGTTACCGCGTACTCGAATCGGCAAAAGAAGTAACCATAGTAGAAAGCAATGCTTTATATGGCATTGGCATTGATCCTATCGTAAGAAAAATTGTAAACATTGCCGATGTTGAGTTCCCGATGTTTCTGCGTGGCAACCCGCCGGTAGGAACCTGTACCATTTGCGTAGGCAAAAAAGAAATTGGCGCTGCCAACCACTTTGGTGTGTTGCGTACTCTGGAACAAGATCTGTTTTATGTAGGTGAATAAATCATGAAAAAAAGAATCTATCTGGACTATGCCGCCACTACTCCCACCGACCAAAGGGTAGTGGAAGCCATGCTCCCCTATTTTACCCAGGAATATGGCAATGCTTCCAGTCTGCATGCCTTGGGTGCAAATGCCAAAACTACTCTGGGAAATTGCCGTCGCACCATTGCCGGTTTTGTTGGTGCCGAACCGGAAGAAATCATTTTTACTTCGGGCGGAACCGAAGCCAACAATTTTGCCCTGAAAGGCATTGCTTTTGCCAACCGTTACCGTGGAAACCACATCATTGTTTCTGCCATCGAGCATGATTGTGTGTTGAATACAGCAAAATGGCTCGAAGATACAGGTTTTGTGGTAAGCTACCTGCCTGTGGAAAGCGACGGATTGGTGAATCCGGAGATGTTGCAACGCATGATCAATCCCCGCACCATCCTCGTGTCGGTGATGCACGCCAATAACGAGATAGGAACCATTCAGCCGCTGGAAGCCATCGGGAAAATTTGTTACCAACGCCATGTGTATTTTCATTCCGATGCCTGCCAGTCGTTTGGTAAAATTCCTTTGAATGTAAACGCACTACACATTGATTTGCTTACGCTGAATTCCCACAAAATTTATGGCCCGAAAGGCGTGGGTGCATTATATGTGAGAAAAGGAACCGTAGTTACTCCTTTGTTGCATGGAGGCGGGCAGGAATACGGACTGCGTTCCACCACCGAGAACCTGCCCGGCATTGTAGGCTTTGCCAAAGCCGCTGAATTATGTTTTGCAGAAATGGAAGAAGAACGCAAACGGCAGCTTCGTCTCCGTGATAAAATTATTTATGCCCTGCAGGAATTTCAGGAAGATGCTTACCTGAACGGAGACCCGATGCAACGGCTTCCCGGTAACATCAATTTCAGTTTCCATGGGCTGGAAGGCGAAACCATACGACTGATGCTGCTCCTGGACGAAGAAGGAATTGCCGTTTCCACAGGTTCTGCCTGTTCCAATAACGACAAAAGTTACAATGCCTCCCATGTGTTGCAAGCCATCGGACGCGATCCTTTTGAAGCCCGCGGCGCTATCCGTTTAAGCATCGGACGTTTTACCACCGAAGAAGATGTGGACTTTTTTCTTGAAACAATGAAAAATGCTTTATTCCGGTTGCATCCCATTTTTAGCTGATGAAAAATCATGCAAACAAACAATCCTTTTACAAAATATCCGAAAGATGTAGGCATGACTTACCGGCAGCATATGTGTTTTGCGCTGATGCTTGCACGTGTTACTTTCGTTTGTGCCGTAGCCTCGGTAGTCCATGCCTTTTTCCCTTTCTTTTTTACACACAGTACCAGCAAAAGGATTTTTAAACTTTACGATTTGCTTAAAAACAGAATAAAATAACCAAAATTTTCAATTTTAAAAATTACAAAATCATGACATTTAAAGAAAACCAAACGATCATCAATACCCAACTGCCGGGGCTGGATTGTGGCGCCTGCGGCTATAAATCCTGCGAAGAATTTTCCAATTTATTAAAAGTACAGCCCGACGAAATAAAAAAGTGCATTCATATCCAAGCCAAAAATGGTTTTGGAATGAAGAATTCGCATTGTGCTGTCAACTTTCAGCCAGGTTTGGGCGAAAAAATGGGTTGGAAAGATAACCTGAAACGTGATTTTGATTTCATCCTCGATTGTTTCGATGGCGAACCCGGTCCACGCGAAACCATTTTGCCTTACAACCCGCAGTTGATAAAAGAACTTGGCGTAAAAAAAGGCGATGTAATGATAGGCCGTCCCATGGGGATGTCGTGCGGATGCCCCATTACCCATTGCGGCATTGTTACTTCTGCCGATGCACGCAACGGCATCATCAACTGGTGCGTTACCGGACCGCTGAAACCGCGTACCGAAGGATTTATTGACATAGGCTATTACGTTGCCGAAGGATATGAAGGACTGATTCGCGAAGCTAAGGAAGAGATAAAACTTGGTCGTCGTTACTGGTTTTTGCCCCGCCGATGTATGCTGCAATGGCGCCATAGCGGATTGGTAAATGCCGTTACACGTATGCCTGATGGCTACAAAGTAAGGATAGAAGGATTATTTATCGGGTAAAGATAATTTACCAGAACCTTTAATAGCCAGCATTAAATTGTCGTTGTTATTTTTTTCTTCTTTCAAAACCTTATTTGAGCAAATATGATTTCACAAATAACTTTTAAAAAATTACGAATTAAAAATTACGAATTACGGGGCTAAACCTGCCAGAGTACGATAAAATCGGAACTGGTAGAGTTTAAAACGAGATTCAATTACGAATTTTTTGCGCCTCTTTGCTAAAAACTCAGCGATCCTTTGCGGTTTAATTATTTTATCAAAATGACAAAAAAAATTACGAATTGTTGGAAATCTACCGGCATGAATTTTCCTTCTACCAGTACGATAGTAATTCACTTAACTAATTCCAAAAAAACTTTCAGATAATTTGTTTTTTTAAATATTACTATATTTGTGGACAAAAAAACAACAGATTAGAACGAAATAATTTGGAAAAAGAGGATATAATTGAATTGACATTCATTGTGAAAAGGCAAAACAGACCACAGATTGACCAAGTAATTTTTGGTACATAAAGAAACAATGAAAATCCACTTCGCATTTAGATGCATTTTTTAAACCAATGCTATTATTAACACTTCGCATACAGAAGAGCATTCATTTACAGTCCCACTCTGTTTAAAACTACTGAAAAATAATTCAAGATCAGCCATAAAATAATACTAACTTTGAAAACAAAAATCATGCATCCATTTGAAAGAATATTATCAGTTTCAACAGTTGATATCGAATTAGAATTAAGAGGAATTACTGAAATCAGTTGGGCTGATTTTCTTCTAAATCCGAGAAAATTAAGAGGCAGCGATTTTTTGATGCGATGGTCTCAAGGTGTTTGGAGTGAAAACCGTTTGGTTGAGGCAATAAACAAGACAAACCAATTTTATGCGATAGCTTATGGTCCGAGTGGAACAGCTCCAGACAATGATGTCAGAGCATTTGAACTTTACTTTGAAAGATTAGAAGCAGCAGGTTTGGGAAATATTAAACGTCCTGACTTATTAATTTTCAAAATCTCTGACAAAACTTTCGTTGATAAATTTCTTAATGATATAGGCGGTGAAGGAGAATTGCCTTTTATTTCTGAAGACAAACTACAAGGCTTAATTTCAAAAGCAATCATCGCAGTTGAATGTGAAAATTCACTTTGGGTTGCAGAAAAAATGCCAGATTATAAAACCCCATTAAAAGCTCAAAAACGACTTGGTGGAAAACATGGGCTATCAAAAACTGCTGTTCTTCCTACTGTTATTATTAAAGAAGAAGACCGGGTGCCTTTAAGTAAATGGCAAGAAGAAAACGAAGTCCCGATTCACGTTTGGCACGTTTTCTTTGATAGAGCTTATGGACTTTCTTTTGATGAAGCACAAAGACTGGTTAACGAAGGATTAATACTTCCTACCGAACAAGTTTTTCAAGCTCCCGGTGGCGCCACAACTAAAAAAGCGATATACAAATACTACTATCATTATGCCTATCCACTAGGAATTGCATCTGAAAGACCTAAACTGATTCCTGCTTTCATTGAAGATAAAAATGGGCATATCTTGCCTTACGTTAAGTTTGAGGGAGGGTCGTTGGAGATAGATAATGAAACAATCAATGTTTTAAACAAAATTTAATGGGCAAAACAAAATTACATCAAAAATTACCAACTGATTGGAACAAAAGAGAAGTTCTTCGTAACAAAGGACAATTCTGGACACCAGGCTGGGTTGCCGAAGCAATGGTTTCTTTTGTTTCTGAAAAAACCGATTTGGTTTTCGACCCTGCAACCGGCAGAGGAGCTTTTCTTGAAGCCCTTATTAAACTCAATAAAAAAGAAATTACATTTTTTGGCACCGATATTGACCATGAAGTTTTAAATGATGAAATTTATAACAATAAAAACTGTTTAGTAGAAAAAAGAGATTTTATTAAAAATCCTCCACAAAGAAAATTTAAGGCTATTGTTGCAAACCCACCTTACATTAGACATCATCGAATTGATGAAAAAACAAAAACTACATTAAAAAAACTTTCGGCCTCAATAACGGGTTTTACAATAGATGGACGTGCGGGCTATCATATTTATTTTTTTATTCAAGCCTTGAATCATTTGGAAGAAGATGGAAGATTGGCTTTTATAATGCCCGCCGACACTTGTGAAGGAACTTTTGCTTCAAAATTATGGAAATGGATTTCTGAAAATTATTGTTTAGAAGCAGTAATAACATTTGAACAAAAGGCTACTCCCTTTCCAAATGTAGATACAAATGCAATTGTTTTTTTAATTAAAAATTCAAAACCTAATGAAAACATATTTTGGGTAAAATCAAATCTGGCATATTCGACAGATTTATTGGAATTTGTTTCTTCAAAATTCACAAAACTTACTTTCGATAGTCTCGAAATCACAAACCGAAAATTAAAAGAAGCAATTGATACCGGGCTAACTCGACCCGAACAAAATCATAATGGTTTTAAATATCACTTACATGATTTTGCCAATGTTATGAGAGGCATCGCAACCGGTTCAAATGAATTTTTCTTTTTAACAGCAAAACAAGTTATCGAACTCGGAATACCTGATGAATTTATTAAGAGAGCAGTTGGAAGAACAAAAGATGCTACTTCAAATATTTTGACCGAAAATGATCTTAATATTTTAGAAGAAAAACAGCGACCAACTTTCCTTTTTTCTATTAATAATATCCATAATAATTTTCCAAAATCGGTTTTAAACTATTTGAAAGTTGGAGAAGAAATGGGGCTTCCAAACTTATCATTGATTAAGCAACGAAAGCCCTGGTATAAAATGGAAAAAAGAGAAATTTCCCCTCTGCTTTTTGCCTATCTCGGAAGACGAAATACTCGTTTCATATTGAATGAAGCTGGTGTAATTCCTTTAACTTGTTTTCTTTGTGTGTATCCAATTTATACTGACAAAAAATATATAAGAAATCTTTGGGAAGCACTAAATCATCCCGACACTTTAGAAAATCTGAAACTGGTTGGCAAAAGTTATGGCTCAGGTGCATTAAAAGTTGAACCTGGCAAGCTAAATAAATTACCAATACCTGAGCACATTGTTGAACAATTTGAATTGAAACGACCCTACAAAAAAACAGATGCTCAGCTCGATTTATTCAGAGAAAAAGAAGAAAAATACAAGATTATTTCATGAATAGTTTCTCTTAACATAAACTCACCCATCTTCATCAAGCACAATGGCTGACCACACAAAAACAAATCCCAATGGCTATCGGAATGCAAAAGTGCCGGATTCGAGCCGATGCATTAAGGTAAATTACTACATTTGGTGTGTTAAATGAACAAATAATCCTGGATTTTGAAAATGTTCTTCAAATTTTAAAAAATTAGAGAATATTTTGAATAAATCAGCCGGATGAAACTACCTGTGTTTTGAAGAATTAAAAAAACGTATTGAATCTTATAAAAAACTGAAAAATGAGCTACATCTATCGTATGGAAGAGAATCTGTTTCTTATACCCAATATCCGTAATAAGGATGTTTACATTCCTTTGAAAAAAAACCGAAAATGGATACGCAGATTTGGCGATGTGGCTATCTACCTCAAAAATGAAGAGGGAGAAGGAGTTTTCAGTTTTGCAAAAATCGTTGATAGTATCATTCACAAATCTTCACAAATCGAAGCTGAAAAGTCAACAGAACTAATCAAAAGAAATTATTTCCAGTTGCAGATTTTGCCAATGATGTCAAGTAGAGCTCCTATTATTGACATCACGATACTACGACATTTCCCTTCATGGAATAAACCGGATTTTCAAAAACCCTTTAAGCCATATAAACTCTATTGGGCTTCGTGGCTGAGTTGGGAATTGGATTATCTCGAATACCGGTTTCCGTATGATTTTTGTCCAACCTGTGGACCTGGTTTTTTCTCCAACAAATACTGGCGTTTTTATATTCATATACTCCGCGAGCAGAGTGTAAATTATTACCAGAATAGTAAACTGCCAAATGAAAAACGCAGATGTGAACATTGTGGTTATTCTGTTCATGTACCTTACTTTCTCGAAATCCACGATACGGCAGTAATAGATTTCGAGTCGGATTATAAACCCGTAAACATAAAGGATTTTATTGTCCTTTGCCCTAATTGCCATAGGAAAGAACATCTGACGCTACGGGACGAACGGGTGTTTTATAGAAAATGAATTTCTTACAGGGCAAAACCTTGCAATCCCCTTTTCTACCTGATGCCCTGATTTTAATTAGCTAATTTGTTAATTAGTCAATGTGCTAATTGTGATGTTTTGGGGGAGAGGAGTTCCGGATTGCTTTTGTTGCTTGCTGAAAAAGGTTTACAAAAAACATGGAAAACCCTCAAGGTTTTTAAAACCTTGAGGGTTTTTGAAAAATAAAAATTCTTTCCATGGATATGAAAACCCTGACGGGTTATTATCAGGCAAACCAAATACCTGTTTTATCCTGAAATCAGCTTAAAAATTTTGCTTACCCGTTAGGGTTGAGTTCCTGTTTCGGGAGGTTTGGGCTTTTCTTCACCGGCTTTATAAAGGTTAAAAAGTTTACGCGTTTCGGCGTCGTCTCTGTAAATTGACTTGGCGCATTCGCTCACATAACTCATCTTTGCCCATATACGGTTAAGGACAATAATTCTATCCCGTTTCGACAAGCCTCGGGCTTTTTTAAGTAGTTCCTGCTTTTTGTTAAGCCGGATAATCGCCTGAGCTGAAGTATTAATTTTTGCAGCCTCGGTTTCAGTAAGTCCTTTGTTTACCAATAAAGGTTTGTAGTCGGGATTTTTGTAACTGGTGAATGCCCTATCGAGCAATTGGGGCAGGAGGGTTTGCGAGTTGCGCATTTTAAGGTAATCTTTCTTACCAAACAGATTCAACATAGCTGCATTGCCCGGAAAAGCATGTTCAACATAAATAAAAACATCCTGAAGAATATTTCTTCCATTGGTCATTTCTGTTGTTAACTGTTGCGTAGCAAGGGCAGTAAGGCTTACATTGTCAGCATCGGAGGTAAACGAGCGGGCAACCTCAATGTCGTTGCGCCAGTCGGTATTGAAGGGTCCATCAAGGTCGGGATATTTTTTTACAAAAGCATCCCTCCTTTCATCAAAGGCGGCATTCATAAGGTCGCCTTGTTCAATTACTTTGTCATCGGGTTTGTTATAATCCCTTTTGACTTCATCTGAATTTGTCATTACTGAAAATTTTAATTAATACTAAATGAATTATATTACAACCATTTATAAAACATTTACATAATCAATATCCGGTTACCTATAAACCGGTGCAGGCAAATCGCTCAACTATTTTTCACTTTAAACTTTTTAATTTCTATTTGTCCTTTGTCCTTTTTTACTGTAAATCACCATATAGAGGCTGATCAGTGTCGTCTATAGCCTGATCGGCATCATCTATAATCTGGCTGGCATCATCGGGGATGTAACTGGCATCGTCTATATGCCGACCTGCATCGTTGGGAGCTTGATCCGTACCGTCTATAACCTGATCGGCATCGCCTATAACCTGGCTGGTATCATCGAGAGTATGACCGGCATCATCTATAGCCTGCTAAATATCATCTATAGCCATAAAAGCATCATCAAGAGGGTGGCAACATTTTTCGGTAAATGGAAGAACTGCATTTAGGAGGAATAATCCTGCCATGACTGGATTTTGCATTGTTTCTATAGGCGTAAATTTTTCAACGTAACAAAGAACTTTTGTGCCTTTGGGGCAAAGCCTGGCAGCTTTTCCCCGGTGGGGCATCTCCCTGCCTCTTACCACAGCCAAGAGGCTTCTCTGTACATTAAAAGCAAATCCGAATGTAAAAGTACAAAAAATGAAGCAAACAAGATACAACGCAAGTATTTTTTAAAATTCGTAAAAAAATTTTAATGAGCAAACTGAAGCTTCCGGCAAGCTGAACTATTTTTTAAAATTACGAATTAAAAATTACGAATTACGGGGCTAAACCTGCCAGATTCCGATAAAATCGGAACTGGCAGAGTTTAAAACGAGATTCAATTACGAATTCTTTGCGATTCTTTGCTAAAAACTCAGCGATTCTTTGCGGTTTAATTTTTTTATCAAAATGACAAAAAAAATTACGAATTACGGGGCTAAACCTGCCAGAGTACGAAGTTCCTGGCAGAGTTTAAAACGAGATTCAATTACGAATTCTTTGCGCTTCTTTGCGTAGAACTCAGCGATTCTTTGCGGTTTAATTATTTTATCAAAATGACAAAAAAATTACGAATTACGGGGCTAAACCTGCCAGATTCCGATAAAATCGGAACTGGTAGAGTTTAAAACGAGATTCAATTACGAATTCTTTGCGCTTCTTTGCTAAAAACTCAGCGATTCTTTGCGGTTTAATTTTTTTATCAAAATGACGAAAAAAATTACGAATTACGGGGCTAAACCTGCCAGAGTACGAAGTTCCTGGCAGAGTTTAAAACGAGATTCAATTACGAATTCTTTGCGCCTCTTTGCTAAAAACTCAGCGATTCTTTGCGGTTTAATTTTTTTACCGCAGAGAACGGAAAGAATTGCGCAGAGAACCGCAAAGCCTGCCTTGTTGAAAAAATAACGTATCATAAAGATTTATCAATATTTTTCTTCATAAGTAATTGTTTTATAATTTTAGACTGGAAAACGAATCATCATTTATAAAAACTATGAGAATAAACCTGAATGAAGTTACAAACAACGGTTGTAAAACCGGATGTGCGAAGGGCGCAACTTCGCAATTGAGATTTTTTTACAAATGTATTTTTATGATTTTAGTTAATTTGTTAAATTTTTTATATGAAAATACTTTACAATTTATATTTTTGAATAAAATTTTTTTAATAAAACATGCCCGATACTTCCCTACTTAGTTTTGTGGACTATTGCCAAACGTATATAAAGGGCGATGAAAAGGGCGAAGCCCAGATTTTTTTAGATCATTTTTTTACGGCATTGGGTTATTCCGAAGGATTAAAAGGCGCAGGAGCCGATTGCGAATTTAGGATTAAAGATGGGAAAAAAGGCAGTACCAGTTTTGCCGATTTAGTATGGAAACCCATTGTACTGATTGAAATGAAAAAACGGGACGAAAAGCTTGATTTGCATTACCAGCAGGCTTTTACTTACTGGACACAGCTTGTTCCAAACCGTCCACAATACGTTATTTTGTGCAACTTCGATGAATTCTGGATTTACGACCTCAATCGCCAGATTTACGATCCACTGGAAATAGTGCCCCTTTCCAAACTACCCGACATGAAAGATGCTTTTGCTTTCATGCTTCCAAAACCGGCTACTCCTCTTTTCGGAAAAAATAAGGACGACGTTACGGAAAATGTAGCTTATTTATTGACCGATGTATTTAAAACGCTTAGAAAACGGTATAATCAGGAAGATGCTTTACGCTATTGCCTGCAACTAATCCTTACCCTTTTTGCTGAGGATGTAAACCTTTTACCATCCAATATTTTTTCACGCATTTTGCAGGAGTTGCAGAATGAAATTAATGATGGTCTTAATCCAGTTGAAAAATCGTATGATTTAATCAGCGGGTTATTCCGCGAAATGAATATCTCGGGTGTTACTGCCAGCGGCAGATATAAAGGAGTCGAATATTTTAACGGAGGGCTGTTCGAGAACATTTATTCCATCGAATTAACGCCAAATGAAATAGGACTGGTAAGCGCTGCTGCTTCTAAAAACTGGCATAAAGTAAATCCAGCTATCTTCGGATCCATTTTTGAAAAAGCCCTTAATGATACCGAACGACATAAGCTGGGTGCGCATTATACCCATGAGTTGGATATTAAAAAAATTGTTGACCCGGTAATTGTGCAGCCTTGGACAAGAAAGATTGATCAGGCACAATCACTTGACGATTATTATATTTTACTTAACGAACTTGTTGATTTTAAAATTTTGGATGCTGCCTGCGGAAGTGGTAATTTCCTGTTTGTTGCCTTTAAGGAAATGAAACTGATAGAACGCAAGCTTCTTTTTCTTGTCAGAAAACACTCTGTTAACAAAGGCGACGGCCAGCGGCTGGCGGACTTCCTGCGTGAATACCCTTATGTAAATACACGGCAATTTTACGGTATAGATATAAAACCCCTTGCTGTGGAGCTTGCCAAAGTTACCCTGATGATAGCCAAAGAACTTTCGTGGGCAGAAAACAGGGAGGACTATGACCAAAAGTTTAAACCCCTGCCTTTGGATAATCTCGATCAAAACATTATCTGCGAAGATGCCCTGCTCAATGCCGATGGCAGTCCCAGAGAATGGCAACAGGCTGACGTCATCATCGGCAACCCTCCTTACCAGAGCAAGAATAAAATGCAACAGGAGTTCGGAGTAGAATATATTAACCGTTTGCGGGCAGCTTATCCCGGAGTTCCGGGCAGGGCAGACTTTTGTGTGTATTGGTTTTACAAAGCACACCAGCATCTGAAACCCGGATGTTATGCCGGTTTGGTAGGTACCAATACTATCCGCCAAAATTATAGCCGCGAAGGCAGCCTTGATTACATAGTTAACAACGGGGGAACTATTTTTAATGCCGTAAGCAGCGAAAAATGGAGTGGCGAAGCCGCCGTGTTTGTAAGTATCGTCAACTGGAAAAAGGGAGAATACGAAGGAGAAAAAACGTTATATTACCTTGATGAAAAAGACACATTGCAAAGTCTCAGGCAAAGCCGTATCAACAGTAGCCTGAGCCTGAAAACCGATGTTTCTTCTGCCAGGGTGCTGCAATGTAATCGCACTCCCAAACGGGTGTTTCAGGGACAAACCCACGGACACGAAGGATTCCTGCTCAGCAAAGCCGAAGCATTGCAACTGCTGAAACAGCATCCGGAATATGCTGAAATATTGAAGCCTTTTCTGATAGGCGACGAATTAGTTTCCAACCCGGGTTCCCAGCCTGGCAGGTTTGTGATTGATTTTACTTATAAAAACCAAATAGAAGCATCAAAATATCATAAACTTTACCAAATACTTGAAGAAAAAGTTTTACCCGATGTTGAAAAGAAAGCAAAGGATGAAGAAGCCGGTATAACCAAACCAAATGGCAGAGTGGCACAATTAGGCATTTGGTGGAAAATGTGGCGCAGAAGAGAAGATATGTTGCAGTCTGTTTCTAGACTAAATCGGTATATTTCGTGTTCAAGAGTTACATTAAGACCAATATTTTCTTTTATTGATTCGGAAATAAGACCAAATGATGCCTTAATGGTATTTGTTTACGACGACTATTTTAGCTTTGGAATAATCCAATCAAAACATCATTGGGAATGGTATAATGAAAAATGTTCTACTCTTGGAAATCAATATAGATATACTGCCAATTCTATTTGGGATACTTTTCCTTTTCCCCAGCATCCCACAGAAAAACAGGTGGAGAAAGTGGCAGAGGCGGCACGTAATCTGTATCAGGAACGTAGCCGGACATTGAAGGATTACAACATGAGCCTTCGCGACTTGTACCGCCTGCTGGAAAAGCCCGGCAAAAATCCCATCAAAGACCTTCACCGGATGTTAGACGAAGCCGTAACCGAAGCTTATGGGTTCAATCCGCAACACGATATGCTGGAACAATTGCTTACCCTTAACCTGGAAGTTGCCACCAGGGAAGCCAACGGAGAACAGGTACAATCCCCCGGTTTGCCGGAATGGATTACAGACAAAGGAAAATTTGTAGATGAGGAATGCGTGAGGTTTAAAGGGTAAAACTAAAATAAATAATCATGTATATAGCTTATTTTGACGAAACAGGCGATGATGGATATCCCGTGTATTCGTCCGAGTTATTTATTCTTACCAGCTTATACATGCATAGTAGCAATTGGAAAGAAAATTATTACCGCATTTATGAATTCCGTAAAGAATTAAAGGCTAATTATGGTTTTCCGATAAAAGAAGAATTTCATGCAAAAGAATTTATTACCGATAAAGACCCTTATCATGGCAAATATACTGCTAATATACGCAAAGAAATAATATTCCGCTTTTTTCAGTTTATTCCTTCATTAGATATAAAGATTATTTCCGTAGCAATTGATAAACAAAAAATACAACGTCCGGAATATAATGTGCTGAAGAAAGCTTTAACATATAACGTACAAAGGATAGAAAACGACTTAATCAAAACACAGGAAAAATTTCTGATTATAACTGATGAAGGAAGAGTAAGCGCCATGCGTAATATTACTCGTTCTATACAGAAGATAAATTATATACCTACTGGTGATGGCTCAGGAAGTTACCGGAAAGAAATCAAATGTTTGATAGAAGACCCTTTACCAAAACCATCCAATGAATCGTTTTTCATTCAGTTGGTAGATTTATTTTCTTTTATAATCAATTTGTATGTGAAACAAAACTTATGCGTTCCTAAATTACAATGGGGGAAAAGGATACTTAATGTTTTAGATTATGGTAACGAAATAACATTACTAGATTTAATCAGGGGAAAATTAAATACTAAAGCAAGTAAGAGTAATGAATATGGAATTGTCTATTACCCAAAATGACAGAAACCGCCCTTAAGAAGCGGTTTCTGTATAAATTTTTAGAACCACCAGCTACAATCCATTCGGATTTTTACTAGTTCGATACAAAGGTACAAAAAAAATTGATTCCATCAATAGAAATAATAAATTTATTAACGAAACACTGTTAATAACCAAAAAGTATTTGGTTTAACATAAAATCTTTTGTTCTTATGGTTCAAAATAAAATTTATCATTTTGCACAGCCCCGGTTTGCCGGAATGGATTACAGACAAAGGAAAATTTGTAGATGAGGAATGCGTTAGGGTTGAAGGGTGAGGAGCGGCAAGCAGTATAGACTTAAAAAAGAAACGGCAGGGGAAAAACCCTTGCCGTCAAACCGGAGGTACTATCTCCGGCGCTGTTAAGGATACAAGGTTAATTTTTATTTTTTAAAATAATATTTTCCATTCACCTTATTTGTATTTTTTTTGTAACTTTATATCCTCAAAACTCATACGTTATGAAACGTATCATTTTACTCACGGTTTTATTTTTTTAGTACATCTTCCTCTTTGCAATGGGAAGAATAACCGTGCTCCGGTATTTCATAACTCCAAATCCTAGCTACCAGCCCAGATTATAAAAACCTTATGCGTGTTTTTACACCAATGCAATATGTAAAGCTTCCGACATACTTTTCAGTTCGCCATACAGTTTGCGGAACTGCTCGTGGCTGAGCTGTTGCGATGCATCGCTAAGGGCTACTTTGGGGTCGGGATGCACTTCTATCAGCAATCCGCTTACGTTCATGGCAAGGCAGGCTTTGGCAAGATCGGGAACACCGTAGGCATACCCCATGGCATGCGAGGGGTCTAAAATCACAGGCAGATTTGTATTGTATTTCAGGTAGGCTGCGCCGCACAGGTCGAGGGTAAAGCGGGTTTTGGTTTCGAAGGTGCGAATGCCTCGTTCGCAAAGCATCACGTTTTCGTTGCCACCGCTTAAGATAAATTCAGCCATCTGGACGAGTTCCTGTAACGTTGTGCCGAAGCCGCGTTTCAGCAATACCGGTTTACTGCTTTTGCCGCATTTGCGCAAAATTCCGTGGTCGTACATTGATTTGGCACCGATTTGTACGATGTCGGCATAGGCTATCACGTCGTCGGCATGGGTTGAGTCTCTTACTTCGGTAATAATGTAGAAGCCGTATTTCTGCCGCATTTTATCAAGCAGTTTTAATCCTTCTAATCCTAATCCCTGGAATGAATAGGGAGAGGTGCGAGGTTTGTAGGCTCCGGCGCGAAGCACTTTTGTCCCCAGTTCAAGTAAAAGTTCTGCAGTTTGTTCCATCTGTTTTTCCGACTCCACCGAACAGGGACCCGCCATCATCACACAGGAATCGGGTGCACCGAACGTGATATTGCCAACTTTCACAATACGTTTTTCAGCAAGGTATTTTGTTCCGGCAAGTTGAATATCCGTATCGGTAATTACCTGTTTGGTAATATATTTATCAATGCTTCTGTCGGTTTCTTTTGTTGCCGAAGGTGTTATCAGCACGTACGTTTCGGGTTTTTCGTAGTGTACAGCCTGGTGATGGGTAATAAAATCTTTTAGTAAGCTTTCAGGGATGTTTTTTGCAACGTGAATGATCATATTTATAATTCTCCTTTAATTAAGTTGTGGAAAGAAACGGCGCCCATCAGTTGATGGTTATGGTTTATTACCGGCACAAAATTTACGTTATGCGATTGCCGGCTTACTTTTTCGAGCATATCTTTCACATTTTCGTTGTCATAAATATAAAATGGGTTACGATTGATAAAATCTATCTTTTTCAGTTCGTTAAAATCGCTGTAATGCCGGATGAGAGCCCTGCGGAGGTCGCCGTCGGTGATTAAGCCTTTCAGTTCGTTATTTCCATTTACGACGAGACAAAAGCCCATTTTCACCTCGCTTATGCGTACCAATACCTCAAGTAAGTCCAATTCGCTTTCCTTTACAATGGCTAATTCGTTGGTTTTTTTCATGAATGAACTTATCTTGTAGTGCATGCTGTCTCTGTCCGACTTCAGTTTCAGCAATGATTTACTCAGGTATTCCGATTTCAGCAGGTAAGAACCCGAAACGGCACAATACACTCCGAGGTTTCGCAATATGAATGAAATTTCCTCATTCACACCTCCGTCAACGTGGATTAATTTATCCGGAAATTTATCTTTGAACGCCCTTATTTTTTCAAAATTTCTTTCGTCGAAGTTGCCACCACTTTTCCCCGGAACAGTAGTCATAAGTAAAATATGTGAAAAAACGTCCTTGTAATGTTCAAAAACACTGATAGGAGTTTGTGTCATGATTGCTAAACCCCAGTTTGTATAATGATTATTACCCGGCGTAAACGGACGAAGAAGGTTTTCATATTGTACGGTAACCGATTCAACAGAAAGTTCTTTTATCCCTTCGATGTATTTTTCAGGTTCGGGCGAAATGATGTGTAGGTCAATGGGTGTAGCACTTATTTTCCTTATTTTACGGATATCGTCAAAAACACTGAGGTCGTCGTTGCTATCAATATGAAAAAAATCAATGTTCAGCTTATCGAGTTTCTTAACCGAATCCACCAGTTTTTCGCGGGCAACGGAGTATAAAGAAGCAGATATTTTCATTTGTTATTAATCGTTAATTTATTGGTTACATAGCTTGTCCCGATAGCCCAGGGGAATATCCATAAAATATCATTCTCGGTTGGTATAGGCATAGCCCTTATGGACATTTCATTTATAAAGAATAGATCATCCCGGAAACAGAGCATAGCGGGCATGTAATAAAAGGACAAAAGTACGTAAATTGTTTTGTTTGCCGAAAAACCGGATGCAACCAATGGAAAATAACAGGCAAACCACCCCTTGCTTAATGATGTATTTCCGTTTTGGGCAGCAGGAGTGGTTGTAAAATAAGGCTAATTTACAAAGTTACCATTTACAATATCATAAGCATCCTGGGCAATAACCAATTCTTCATTGGTAGGGATAATTACAACTTTCACCTTTGCATCGGGTGGAGAAATGAGGGCGTCTTCACCACGCAATTCCTTGTTGATAGATTTGTCAACCTTAATTCCCATAAAATCGAGACCATCCAGCACTTCGGCACGGGTAACCCAGTCGTTTTCGCCCACACCTCCGGTAAAAACAACAACATCCACACCCTTCATTGCAGCTGCATAGGCTCCAATGTATTTGCGGATGCGATAACGATACATCTTCAGTGCAATTTCAGCCCTTACATTGCCTTCTCCGGCAGCGGCTTCCACGTCGCGCATATCACTCGAAACGCCTGAAATACCAAGAATCCCGCTATGTTTGTTGATAAGAGTATTCGCGGTGGCAATATCTATCTCTTCTTTATTGATAATATGAAACAGGGCACCTATATCGAGATCGCCACTGCGGGTGCCCATTATCAGTCCTTCTATAGGGGTCATCCCCATGGAAGTATCAAACGATTTGCCATTCTGGATGGCAGCAATGGAGGCACCATTACCCAAATGGCAGGTGATAATACGTTGTTTGTTTATGTCGAGGTTAAGAAATTCGCAGGCGCGTTTTGAAACGAATTTATGGCTTGAACCATGGAAGCCGTAGCGGCGGATTTTGTATTTTTCATAGAGTGAATAAGGAATTCCATATAAATACACGAAATCGGGCATGGTTTGATGAAAAGCGGTATCGAAAACACCTACCTGGGGAACCTGGGGTAAGAGTTTGGTTATTGCATAAATTCCTTCCAGGTTAGGAGGGTTATGCAAAGGAGCCAAATCAATACATTCTTCCAATGCTTCCACAACGGCATTAGTAATATTAACACTGCCGCCAAATTTTTCGCCGGCATGAACCACGCGATGCCCTACGGCATCAATTTCATTCAGGCTTTTTATGCATCCGTATTTTTCGCTGGTAAGAATTCCCAGTAAATATTCAATGCCCGTTTGATGGTCGAGAATCTCTCCTTCGAGTTTTACTTCTTTACCATCGTTTCTGCTATGTTTTATTGATGACCCTTTCAGCCCGACTTTATCAACAAGACCTTTTACAAGCACTTTCCGCGAAGGCATATCGAAAAGCTGGTATTTAATGGATGAACTTCCGCAATTTAAAACTATAATTTTCATTGTTATATATTTTTTGTCAAGGTATTAATTAAATTCTGTGCAAGTAACGGTTTGTCCGATGGCTTTTCCGCCTTCGTAATTATAAAACCCCTTGCCTACGCGGCGTCCTACCTGGTTGGCACGTACTAAACGTTTGATGATAGGGGAAGCTTTAAACTGTTTTTCACCGAATTCGGCATAGAGGTTGTCCATCCATTTCAACAGTTTATCCAGCCCGATACGATCTGCCATTTCGAGGGGTCCGAATTGCAGACCAAATCCTAATTTCATTGTTTCATCAATGGCTTCCACCGAGCCGACTCCTTCCATCAGGATTTCGCAAGCTTCATTGATAAGTGTAACGATGAGTCTTGTGCTGATATTACCGGGAGATTCGTTGATATTGATCACCTTTTTCCCTATCATCCGTGCAAATTTATTTACCATTTCATAGGCTTCATCGCAAGTTTGCACTCCTTTTACCACTTCAACAATTTTCACCTTGGAAGCAGGGGCAAGAAAATGCAACCCTACGGCTCTTTCGGGATGTTTGAGTACAGAAGCCAGGTCGGAAATGGTAAGTGTAGAAGTGTTTGAGGTAATAACGGTATTTTCTTTTACTTCTTCTTCCAGTTTTTGGAAAATCTCTTTCCGGATTTCGATGCTGGTCCCTTTTTTCTTGGAATCAATGGTTTCAATTACTATATCGCAGTCTTTCAGGTCGGAGTATGAAGTAGTTCCCTTGATACGGCTGAGGATGAGCTTTTTCTCACTGGCAGTAAGTCCCCATTTGTTTATCATTTTATCAAGATGGCAAGAGATGCTTTTTAAGGCTTCTTCCACTTTCCCCTGATTGATTTCAAGAAAAATTACGTCTATTCCTGACTGGCTTACCACCCGGGTAATTTCTTCCCCCATGGTTCCACATCCTATCACTCCTATTTTTTGAAGTGTCCCCTTATTCTGTATAGATTTGCTCAAGCTGAAATCCTCTAATACTTCTGGCATTTTATTTGATATTTAATTGTTTATAAAAGTTTGTTCCGTTTTTTTATTCAATAGCTGAACGTTCAAAATTAAAACATATTTCACCACAGCCATTAAAAAAAAAGAAGTTTTTTTCGAAGAATATATTTAGGCGGTATTTTAGTAATAAATTTGCAAACTAAATACCCACCGGATGGTAGCCGACAGTGTCACCTACGTTTATTTTAGCTCGGAAGTCAATGATAGTTCTGTAATACAGCTTGTCCCATTTTCGCCGGACTTGCCCTCTGCATTTTATGATTCGATAAAACAGCAAAGCGACAGTGTTTCCGTTAATTTTTCGACCCTCAATACCCATTTGTACGAAACGCCTCCAAAAGATTCTTTAATGCTGACAACGTCCCTGCTCTATCCACACTCCCTGCCAGTATTCCGGATAGCGCCGCATTACATCCAAAAAGAAAATACCGATTGGATTTGGGGTATATTCCTGCTTAATTTATTGCTCTTTACCTGGGGGCGTTTGTTTTACAGGAAACGGATTGCAATGATCTTTAAGGCTTTTTTTGCCCGCAGACTAATGAACCAGTTGGTTCGCGAGGGCGATCTGTTTAATGAGCGCATTGCCATTTCTCTCTCCTTGATTTTTATTACGTCAGTGTCTTTATTTATTTATTCTGGTTTTGGTGTTGCGGGCGTTACGTTTATTCGCTACGAAGGATTGGTGTTATTTGGAGAAATTTTAGCAGGTACTATTGGGTTTTTTGGGTTAAAACTATTATTTATCCGGCTTATAGGACATGTTTTTAAAAATTACAACCAGTCGCACGAATATCTCACTACCGAATTTTTGTTTTATTTGGTACTTGGTATGCTGATAACTCCCCTGATGCTGCTAATTTGTTATACAAAAACAGT
Organism: Lentimicrobiaceae bacterium; assembly: GCA_023227965.1. NCBI lineage: Bacteria > Pseudomonadati > Bacteroidota > Bacteroidia > Bacteroidales > Lentimicrobiaceae > Lentimicrobiaceae bacterium. The sequence goes on from JALOCA010000010.1 coordinate 29,921, forward strand.
TTATATTTATTATTTTGTAGCATTTTTTGTAGCATTTTGGTTTCTATATAAATTTCTACGCGGATTTTCCATTGGCTTATCCCATTCTAAGTTTTCTATTCTTTATTTATTTTTATATCTTTGCACCCTTGAAATTTTGCCTGCGTTAGTTCTGATTAAAATAGCGTTGATTTATTCTAATTAGAATATTACTAAATGATTACAACTAACATTTTTTGTACAACAACAGAAAAAAAATGGCTCAGAAAATAAAAAACATTCTTGTATCGCAACCCCAACCGGTAGATTTTGAAAAATCGCCCTATGGTGAACTCGCAAAAAAGTACAATCTTGTATTTGAATTCAATAAGTTTTTCAGGATAGAAGGAATTTGCTCAAGTGATTTCCGGAAAGAAAAAATTTATCTTCTCGAATACACAGCAGTAATTTTCAGCAGTAAAAATGCGGTGGATAACTATTTCAGACTTGCAAAAGAACTAAGGCTTGAAATTCCAGACGAAATGAAATATTTTTGTTTCAATGAGTCGGTAGCCTATTATCTGCAAAAATATATCCAGTTCCGTAAAAGGAAAATCTTTTTTGGTAAAGAGGACATTATGTCGTTGCTTGATATTATGAAAAAGCACAAAACCGAAAAATTTCTCTTTCCTTGTGCTGATAATCATAAAGATACACTTCCTGCTTTGCTTGATGAAGCAAAATTTGATTATTGCAAAGCTGTAATGTACAAAACCGTACCCAATGACTTATCGAATATTGATCTGAAGCAATATGATATGCTTGTTTTTTTCAGTCCTACCGGAATTCAGTCGTTACGGTTGAATTTTCCCGATTTTGAACAGGGAAACATCATTATTGCCGCCATGGGGTCAACAACTACACAAGCTGTTATTGATGCCAATCTTACACTAAATATCAGTGCGCCCACTAAAACATCTCCGTCCATCACTTCTGCCATTGATGAATATTTACAAAAAATAAATAAAAAGTAACTCTGGTATTTACTTTTATTTACCGGATTCTAAAATCCTTACCATTGTTAAGGACATGAAATGTACATTTACTAAAAAAGAAAAAGTATGCAATGAAAAAATTGCAGAAGACCTGTTTACACACGGAGCCACTTTTTCTGTTGCAAATTTCAGGATATTCTGGCAAATGGACACTCTTATTACCACCATCCCTGCACAAATTCTTATCAGTATTCCCAAAAAAAGGATGAAACATGCCACTGACCGGAACCATATGAAACGTCTTATTAAAGAAGCTTATAGGAAAAATAAACACTCATTTTATCAATTTCTTACAGAAAAAAATAAACAATGTGTTTTTGCACTTGTTTTTACAGGCAGGGAAAACATCAGTTATCCACAGGCAGAAGATACAATTTTGCTAATTTTACAACGTTTATACAGCGAATATGAAAAACTTGCTGGGTAACCTGTTTATTTTTATAATCCGGATATATCAAATGGTTATTTCGCCATACCTTATGCCTTCCTGCCGTTTTACCCCTTCATGTTCGGCATACAGCGCCGAAGCAATAAAAAAGCATGGAGCTTTTAGGGGAGGATGGCTTTCGCTGAAAAGAATTTTTCGATGCCACCCCTGGGGAGGAAGCGGCTATGATCCTGTACCTTAAAATATTGAAATTTATTTGCATGAAAACCATAAAAGAAAAAAGTCATCTGTTAGCACGAACCTCAATTCTGTTTCTGTTCGTTTTTATTTTTATACTACCAACTGTTGCCCAGAAAAAATCATCCAACAACTTCGAAGCATCAAAAAACATGGAGATTTTTACTACAATAATTAAAGAGCTGGAAACTAATTATGTTGATGAGATCAAACCCGGAGAACTTATTCCGATTGCCATAGAATCAATGCTTGAAGACCTTGATCCTTACACCAATTATATTCCCGAATCACAGATTGAAGATTACCAGTTTATGACTACCGGACAATACGGAGGCATAGGGGCATTAATTCATAAGAACAATGATTATGTGGTAGTTTCAGAGCCTTATGCAAATTTTCCGGCGAACAAAGCTGGTTTACAGGCAGGAGACATTATACTAGAAATCAACGGTAAGTCTGCAAAGGGGAAAACAGTAAATGAAGTGAGTGAAACTTTAAAAGGGCAACCCGGCACAGTTTGCGAAGTTCTTGTTGAAAGATATGGCGTATCGAAACCTGTAGTAAAAGCTGTTACCCGTGAAAAAATTACTATTGACAACGTTTCTTATTTTGGTTTGCTTGATGGCAATATAGGGTTTATCCGCCTGACGGGTTTTACACAGGATGCCTCGAAAGAAGTGGCATCAGCATTAGCCAAATTAAAAGAAAAAACCACCTTGAAAGGGCTAATTCTCGACCTGAGAAATAACGGGGGCGGACTTATGAATGAAGCCATTAACATAGTTAATCTTTTTGTTGATAAAGGCGAATTGGTAGTAAGCACCAAAGGAAAACTCGACGACAAAAACAAATCGTATCGTACACAATTTATGCCTATTGACAAAGAGATTCCCCTTGTAGTGCTGGTAAACAACAACAGCGCCTCTGCTTCCGAAATTGTTTCGGGTGCCATTCAGGATCTCGACCGCGGAGTAATAGTAGGACAGCGTACATTCGGCAAGGGTCTTGTACAAAATGTTGTTCCCCTGGCTTATAACACCCAAATGAAAGTTACCGTAGCCAAATACTATATTCCAAGTGGACGTTGCATACAGGCTATTGATTACTCACACAAAAACGGCAACGGGGCTTTTGAAAAAATACCTGATTCGCTTATCAATGCTTTTCAAACTAAAAATGGAAGAATGGTTTACGACGGAGGAGGGATTGAACCCGACGTTGTACTCGTCCCTGTTACATACAGCAATATAGCTTATACACTGGTAAATAAATTTCTCATATTCGACTATGCAACAAAATTTTTCAGCGAACATCCTGGCATACCTCCTGCTAAGGATTTCGAAATTACTGATGCCATTTTTGATGACTTTGTAAATTTTATTTTCGATAAAGATTATTCGTACTCTACCAAAACGGAAGAAACGCTCGACAAATTGAAAGCTGTAGCCGAAAAAGAAAAATACTACGAGGCGATTAAAGAAGAGTTTGAAGCATTAAAATCCAAGGTAAGCCACAATAAAAAAGACGAGTTACTTACCTATAAAAACGAAATTCAAACCCTGCTGAAAGCCGAAATTGCATCACGCTATTATTACCAAACCGGCAGAACCGAAGCATCATTGCCAACGGATACCGAGTTAGCTAAAGCAACAGAAATTATTAATGATACTACCCAGTACACCTCCCTGCTGAAAATCTCATCACCAAAGCCCGAAATCAGCAAGTAAAACCGCCATGCTGAAAGCAACTCCTGAAATACGTTATTATGCTTTTGTAGCAGCTTTGGGAGTGATGCTCATCGCTATACCTACTTCTAATTATCTGATGAGCATAGCCCAGTTTCTGATGGCAGCCATCTGGCTTTGGGACGGGTTTTGTACAGGAATTATCAATAAATTCAGAAAATTTTTTGCGAATAAAACAGCCGTTGTTCTTACGTCTTTATTTGTATTGCATGTTATCGGCATGTTGTTTACCAGCGATTTTTCCTATGGTTGGAAAGATTTACGCACCAAATTGCCATTGTTAATACTCCCGATAATGCTCAGTGCAACACCTCCTTTAAAAAAAAGAGAGATAAACTATCTGCTTTTGCTTTTTTCTGCAACAGTAATTTTCGGAACACTCGTAAGTATGCGGATTCTTTTTCAATCCACAGTAAGCGATTTCAGAGAACTTTCTCCTTTTATTTCACATATAAGATTTAGCCTTAATATTTGCATTTCAATATATATATTACTATATTTTGTTTACAGAAACACTTTCTGCAAAAGGAGATTCCAAATACTTTTCATTTTGGCAGCTTGCTGGTTAATTTTGTATCTGTTTATTCTTAAATCCTTATCAGGACTAATGGTTTTCTTTGCTTTTTTGCTTATAGTTATTGCATGGTTTATTTATTTTAAAAAAAGTATTTATCTGAAATTATGTTTTACATTTTTAATTATCGCTATTCCATTTTTATTAATATATTATATTTATTCGATTCTTGATAAATATACAGAAATCAAACCCGTAAACTTTTCGAAGCTTGCAACCCATTCTGCCAACGGGACACCTTATCTTCACGATACTGTTAACTTCGGCATCGAAAACGGGCATTACGTTGGCTTATACATTGCTGAAAAAGAACTTCGTGAAACATGGAACCGACGAAGCACACTTGACTATGACGGAAAGGACCTGAAAAATCAGCAACTAAAATTCACACTTATTCGCTATCTGAGTTCCCGAAACCTGAATAAAGATTCTGTAGGGATAACACAGCTTACTAACGCTGAAATCCATTACATCGAAAAAGGCATTGCCAACACCAATTATCTTGAAAATTTTGGATTAAAAACCAGAGTAATACAAGCATATCAAGGACTGGAAAATTATTATACTACCGGAGATCCGAGTGCCAACTCGTTTGCCCAGCGTCTTGAATACTGGAAAGCTTCCATAGCACTTATTAAAAGCCATTTTTTTACCGGAGTGGGAACAGGCGATATGAATGAAGCTTTTATTCAACAATATGAAAAAATGCATTCTCAGCTTAACTACAAATTCAGAAGGCGATCGCACAACCAGTTTTTTTCTGTTTTCGTGGCATTCGGTGTCATTGGTTTTTCCTGGTTCTGTTTTACTTTACTTTACCCTGTTATAGTACACAAAAAATGGAACGATTATTTATATATGCTTTTCTTTTTCACCGCCATTCTTTCAATGCTGGTGGAAGATACCATTGAAACGCAGGCAGGAGTAACTTTTTTTGCATTTTTTAATGCATTTTTTCTTTTTTGTACGAAAAAAGAGTGATTTTTGTAAACAATAATATGAAGGAGAGGCAGAATGCAATTAATCAATAAAGAATTTCAATATGTAGAATACGATTCCATAGCGGAATTGTCGGCAAAGGACAATTTTCTGTTTGTTCAGGCACAACAAGCTGCATTGTTGGCTTATGCTCCTTATTCCGAATTCAAAGTCGGAGCAGCAGTATTACTTGAAAACGGGACTGTTATTACCGGTAACAATCAGGAAAACGCAGCTTTCCCTTCAGGGTTATGCGCAGAAAGAGTAGCCGTTTTTGCGGCAGCTTCTCAGTTTCCAGATATTGCTATTGATACCATTGCTATTACGGCTATATCTTCAAAATTCAAAGTAAATTACCCTGTAGCACCCTGCGGTTCGTGCCGCCAGGTATTGGCTGAATCGGAAAAAAGACAAAAGAAGTCTTTCCGCTTACTTTTAGGAGGAACGAACAGTAAAATATTTGAAATTAAAGGGATTGAAAGTATACTACCTTTTATGTTCAATTCCGAAAATTTAGGAATGTAGCAACCTATACAAGCTGCAATCTGTTCATATCTTGTTTTATAAACACAAATAGCATAAGTGTAAACGCCAATAGAGAGGATCCTCCGTAGCTATAAAATGGAAGCGGAATGCCAATTACAGGTGCCAAACCTATGGTCATCCCGATATTGACAAGAAAATGAAAAAACATAATAGAGGCTATCCCATAACCATACAGTCTGCTGAATTGCGATCGCTGGCGTTCTGCCAGAATTATCAAGCGTGAGAAAAGTCCAATAAACAAAGAAATAACGATAACACTACCCATAAATCCCCATTCTTCACCTACTGTACAAAAAATAAAATCGGTGCTTTGTTCCGGAACAAAATTATATTTTGTTTGTGTGCCTTTTAAAAAACCCTTACCTAAAAATCCACCCGAACCAATAGCAATTTTGGATTGGTTTACATTATAACCTGCTCCTTTCAAATCTATTTCCTTTCCAAGCAGCACATTGATTCTTGTCTTTTGATGATCTTCAAGAAAGTGTTCAAAAGCGTAATCCACACTAAAAACAAAGCCTACAATTAATAGTAACAAACCCGCAAGCGATAAAATATTTTTCCTGTTTTTTTTGATAAAAAAGAATAAAACCAGTGCAAAGCCAATAAAAATCCCGCTAACCACAATTTTGTCGAACATCAGAGTAACCAGAAAAAGTAAAGCAATTCCCACTCCGGTAAGCAGAAGATTTCCCGACAAACCCACACGATACAATACCAGTACAAATGAAGAAAAAACCAGAGCTGATCCGGTATCGTTTTGCAAAAAAATCAATAATGCAGGTATTCCTAACAGCAACAAGGGAATTATTTTTGTTTGATTCCGATGGGTGTTTATATCAGGAGCACTCAGAAATTTTGCCATGGCAAGGGCGGTTGCAAATTTTGCAAACTCTGCCGGTTGTAAGGCAAATCCTCCAATCTGAAACCATGATTTTGAACCTGATACAACATTACCTGCGCCCAAAACTGCAACAAGAAGCAATAAAAAAATACCGTAAATCAAATAAGCAAATTGAGAGAAAAATTTAGTATCAATGACAAGAATAAATAGTGCAATGATAAATGATGAAACAATAAATATTAATTGTTTACCATAATTTTGAGTAAAATCAAAAATACTATTATGCTGCTCATTGTATACCGCAGCATATATATTTAACCAGCCTGTTAATACAAGTACAATATAAATGATTACAAGTGTTAAATCAATATTTGCAAATATGTTTTGTTTTTGACTCAAGGTTTTGAAATCATATTAAATTCAATCATTCGTTGTTCTACGTCTTTACGTTTCACCGTTCCGGTGAGATACTTTTCAATAAGCAAACTGGCAATGGGTACAGCCCAGGTAGATCCAAAACCGGCATTTTCAACAATTACCGCCATGGCTATCTTCGGATGGTCTTTCGGGGCAAAACAAATAAATAGTGAATGGTCTTTCCCGTGCGGATTCTGAGCGGTTCCGGTCTTACCACACATAGGAATACTATCCAGCTTGTACCATGCTGCTGTACCGTGTTCTACCACCTGAAACATGGCTTCTACCATAAAATCATAATACTGTGAGTGGATTTTCGTCTGGTGTTTCTGGGTAAACCTTTCTATATAACTTTTGGGAGACCCTACCGAACGAACCAGATGAGGAGTAATATAATATCCTCTGTTTGCGATAATACAAGCCAGATTGGCAAGTTGCAGAGGTGTGGTAAGAATTTCGCCCTGCCCGATGGAAAAAGAGCGTATAGTCATGGCATTCCAGTGTCCCTTCCCGTATATTTTATCAAAATATTCTGATTCGGGGATATTTCCATCCAGCTCGTAGGGGAGGTCGGAATTGTATTTTATGCCAAAACCCAAATCAGTAACATAATCCTGCCATGCATTGTAAGCATTTTTTACTGAACCATATTCTTTTTTATTGATAATACTCCTGAAAACCTGCCAATGATAGGGATTGCATGATTGCTGAATGGCTTGCTTCAGGTCAAGGGGACTAACATGATTATGCGTACACCTGATAGGAGAAGTTCCCGGACCCTGACAAGAGTAAAAAGTAGAAGGAAACAGTACCCCTTCTTCGAGACCGATGAGGTCGTTAACGATTTTAAAAGTAGAACCCGGAGGGTATTGCCCCATCAAAGCCCTATTAAGCAAGGGTTTTACAGGGTCATTACTTAGTTTTTGATAATTTTTGCTTCTAACCCTACCCACCAACAAATTAGGATCATAAGTGGGGCTCGATAAAAAGGCAAGGATTTCACCTGTAGAAGGTTCAATGGCAACTATGCTGCCCCGTTTACCAGCCATCAGCAGTTCACCATATGCCTGAAGCCCGGCATCAAGCGAGGTGTACAAATTCTTGCCCATTATGGCTGCAGTATCGTATTTCTCATTTTGAAAACTTCCCTGCTCGCGGTTAAAAACATCCACCATTCGGATTTTCATCCCTTTAACACCTCTTAATTCTTCTTCGTAGGATTTTTCAATACCACTGATACCTATGTAATCGCCCGATTTATAATAGGGTACTTTATCCAAAACTGACTGAGTGGCTTCGCCGATATACCCCAATAAATGAGCAGCTAAAGATTGGGGATATTTACGAATAGTCCGGGGTTGAACAAAAAATCCATGAAAACGATACAATTTTTCTTCAAGATATCCAAATGCTTCCTTTGAAATTTGTTTCTCAAATGCAGATGCTTTATAAGGTGAATATTTCCGGGCTTTTTCTATCCTTTCAATAAACCCGGCTTTATCAATGCCCACCAATGTGCAAAATTCTGTCGTATCAATATTTTTTACATGGTTGGGAGTTACCATCAAATCGTAAACAGCTTCATTGAATACCAATAGTTTGCCATTCCGATCGTAAATAAGTCCGCGGGCTGGATATTGTGTGATATACCGCAAAACATTATTGTTTGCTGATAAGGTATAACTCCGGTCAATAACCTGAATATAAAACAACCGAAGAGCAAAAATAATTCCTACAATAATAAATGTTATAATAATTATATATTTCCTGTTTGAATAGTAGGAATTTTTCATGTAAAATTTCGAGGCATTATAATCAGGCAAATGTATTGAAAATCCTCATCTTTTTATTTCTATTATCCGGTGGTAAAAAAGAAAATGTTCCGTTCATTTTTTCTATTATTCATCCTGGCTTAGGGATTCTTTTTCTATAAACTATCGGAAATATGGAAAATAATAAAGGAATAAATGTGCTTTATTTTTGTTTGATTACTACAATTTCGGGAGTTTTCAGTATATTGCTTTGGTGTAACTTTCTATCAACTATGTAAAATTCAAATAATATTGTATCGTATTGCGAAAGAGCATTATTAACAAAAAGTGTGTCTTCTATTTCACCTTTTATCGCTTTATTACTTCCATTGTTATTCAATATCGGGATGCGGCTGTTAAGGGTAAATGGCAAGTCCACTTTGGTTAAAACCCCTTTTTGCTTTTCGTAGTACGTGATGTAGAAATTATAATCGTAGGGAGCCGTTGTGTCGGAATCGTATAAACCAATATCTCCATCACCATCTGTAAATGAAAATGTTAACACTCCTTGTTCGGTAATATTCTGTTTATTAATCAGAGTTTCAAAATTTATAAACTGGATTTGCGGTTCTACCGGATAGTCGTTGTCATCAAGGCACGAAAGAAATGCTAAAGGACATGTTACTAGAAAAAAAATAAGTATTTTTGGCAGGGTTTTCATCAAAATAGGTTTGAGCGGTTAAAAATACAAAATGAATTTGCACTATACAATTTTATGAGCGTAAACATTTTCAACAAGCAGGTGTTTGCAATTAACGACGAAAACACTTTCAATAGTGTGGCTATCGAAATTTTTAGGTATCAATACCATGCAAATTCACTGTATCGTCAATATGTTGATCTGTTAAAAACCGATGTTCAGCACATTACTCATTACTCAGCAATTCCTTTTTTACCCATTTCAATTTTCAAAAGCCATGCCGTTGTCTGTGGAACGACGCTTCCCCAACAATTTTTTATCAGCAGCGGAACAGGAGGAACCCAAAGCAAACATTATATTCTCGACGTCACGGTTTATATTGAAAGTTTTACACGTGGATTTCATTATTTTTATGGGAATCCTGAAAAATACTGCTTGCTTGCTCTTTTGCCCTCATACTTTGAAAGGAAAAATTCGTCGCTGGTGTTTATGGTCAATCACCTGATGCAACTTTCGCAGCATCCGCTTAACGGTTTTTACCTGAACGAACACAACCAACTTTACGAAAAACTTGTACTGCTAAACGAAAGCAACCAGCCTACCCTGCTTTTAGGAGTAACTTTTGCTTTACTCGATTTTGCAGCGAAGAAATACAAATTACATTTTCCCACACTTACATTGATGGAAACAGGAGGAATGAAAGGGCGCCGCACAGAACCTGTAAGGGAAGAAGTGCACCAAATCCTTTCCAATGCATTTGGAGTGAACGCAATACACTCAGAATATGGCATGACTGAGATTTTTTCGCAAGCATATTCTGCTCAAAACGGACAGTTTAACTGTCCTCCTTGGATGAAAGTACTTACGCGTGACCCTCACGACCCTCTTTCGCTACTTGCTGCCGGAAAAGTCGGCGGAATAAACATCATTGACCTTGCAAATTACAATACCTGTTCGTTTATTGCCTCTCAGGATCTGGGCAAAGTCAGCACCGACGGCACATTTGAAATTTCAGGACGCTTCGATGCAAGTGATATACGCGGCTGTAGCCTGCTTACTGCATGAAAATTTAACACTTCAACACTATGAAAAAGTATATTGCTCTTATGTTTTTAACCATTATGACTGATTTTGCATTCAGCCAAACCACTCCTAAACCTATTCAAGCTGGCATTCAGGTGTCGCCGGTTACAGAAGCCACTATCAATCAGGTTATCAAAATTTTATCAGCCAGTAGCGGTGAAAAAAACCTGGCTCGCATTCAAAAAGGTGTTACCCAGGCAGCATCTCTCTGGCGCGAAACCGATGGCAACGAACAGGATTTTGCTGCTTTTTGCTCAGGCAATTTTATGCCTACCGAAACCGGGCTCGATACCCTGTTTATTCGCCTACAAAATTATTTCGAACTGATGTTTGGCACTTACAATAAACTAAGTGTCAGCCTTAAGGAAACTATTCACCTGGAAAATGGCACCTTACTTCCCATTGATGAAATGTTTGGTGGTTACGAACCATCCGCCCACTTTACCGATGACTTCTTCCAGAATAAAATTGCTTTTGTAGTGGTTTTGAATTTCCCTTTTTATTCACTTGGGGAAAAAACCACGCTTGGTACAAACTGGACACGAAAACAATGGGCATATGCCCGCATGGGCGATATTTTCACTTCGCGCGTTCCTGCAAACCTGCTGTTGAAAGCTGCAGAGACCCTTACGGCTGCCGATACCTATATCTCAGCATACAATATTTACATGGGCAATCTCACCGACAGCAAAGGAAAAACATGGTTCCCAAAAGATATGAAACTCATCACCCATTGGGGCTTACGCGACGAACTGAAATCGAATTATTCCGACAAACAAAACGGGATTATCAAACAAAAAATGATTTATTCGGTAATGAAACGAATCATTGACCAGAGCATTCCCCAGCAAATAATCAACAACGATACCTACCTGTGGAATCCCGAAACCAATACTCTTTTGCAAAATAGAAAATCCGTTCCATTTTCGCCTGAACCTGATACCCGCTATGCTACTCTGCTGAATAATTTTCAGGCAATGAAAGCCATTGATCCTTACAACCCAAATTATCCCGATTTTATTTCAAGGGCTTTTGATGCAGGTTTGGAAATATCACAGGCAGATGTTGAAAAGCTCTTCACCGATTTCATTTCTTCACCTCAGGTGAAAGAAGTGGGAAAGCTCATCAGTAAAAGGCTGGGACGCAATATTGAACCTTTCGACATCTGGTATGACGGGTTTAAATCGCGCAGCAGCATTTCAGCAGGATTGCTCGACGAAAAAGTTAAAAACAAATATCCCGACAGAAATGCCTTCGAAAAAGATTTGCCCAAAATTCTTATAAAACTTGGCTTTTCTCCTGCTAAAGCCGCTTATTTAACCTCAAAAATCCAGGTTGACCCTGCACGGGGTTCCGGACATGCCTGGGGTGCACAAATGAAAAACGACAAAGCACACCTGCGGACACGTATAGGAAATAATGGCATGGATTATAAAGGCTACAACATTGCCATTCATGAATTTGGACACAATGTGGAACAAACACTTTCGTTGTACGATGTAGATTACTACATGCTTAACGGGGTCCCCAACACGGCATTTACCGAAGCGCTGGCTTTCATTTTCCAGAAAAGAGACCTCGAACTACTGGGTATAAATGATGATAATCCTCAGAAAGAACATCTGATGGTACTCGACAACTTTTGGGCATGTTATGAGATCATGGGGGTATCACTGGTTGACATGAAAGTATGGAAATGGATGTATCAGCATCCTGATGCTACTCCTGCCCAATGCAAACAAACCGTTATCTCCACTGCCAAGGAAATCTGGAACCTCTATTATGCACCCGTTTTCGGTACATACGACGAACCAATTCTTGCTATTTACTCCCACATGATTGATAATCCTTTGTATCTTTCGGCATACCCCGTTGGGCATCTTATAGATTTTCAAATAGAAAATCATATCCGGGACAAAAATTTTGCCTCCGAAACCGAAAGGATTTATACCCAAGGCAGATTGATTCCCCAATTATGGATGAAAAAAGCTGTTGGCAGTGAAATTTCTATTCAGCCCTTGCTGAAAGCTGCCACCGAAGCATTGAAAGTGGTAACAAAATAACTCCCTGATTTGATGCAGGGAGGATGATTTTCCTCCCTGCCGGGAAAATTCCCTTTTATTATAAAAAATGGATACATCCACTTTAAAAAATATACTTTTGCAATAAAAAAAATGGCAGGATTTCTTTTTGATGAAATTGTTTTCGGACCCGTTAAAAGCCGACGTTTTGGCACATCGTTGGGTATTAATTTATTACCAACAACTTATAAATTTTGTACTTTTAACTGCATCTATTGTGAGTGTGGCTGGACAACGGTAGATGTATCGAAACCCGTACAATGGTATTCACGTGATACTATTCGGAATTCGCTCGATCAGCATCTTATAGATATGAAAGAACGTGATGCGGCGCCCGACAACATCACCTTTGCAGGCAACGGGGAGCCAACCCTACACCCTGAGTTTGCCAAGATAATTACAGATTGCATAATGCTTCGGGATATCCATTTTCCCAATGCAAAAATTACGGTACTTTCCAATTCCACGACATTAGACAATGAAGAAATATTCAATGCCTTATACAAAATTGACAATAATGTGCTGAAACTGGATGCCGGAACCGAAGCTATTTTCGGACAAATGAATCGTCCGCTGATACACATCACAATCGAAAAAATTGTGGAGAACCTTTCCCGTTTCAAAGGCAGACTTATCATACAATCCATGTTTTTAAAAGGCAAGGTTAACGAAGAAATCGTTGACAACACAATCAGTAGTGAGGTAAAAATATGGCTGCAGCATTTACAGAAAATCCAGCCCTCTCTTGTCATGATTTATACCATTGACCGTCCCACACCTTCAGGTCACCTGGAAAAAATAACTCATGAAGAATTGGAAAAGATAGCCCTGCAAGTGAAAAATCTTGGTATCAACGCAGAAGTGTACTAATTTCATGCGCAGGCTATTGCATCCAAAAATCTGAAAATGGAATCTGCATCGCTTAGCGACATCAATTGCAACCGTTTGCTTTTAAAGTCAGGAATGGATTTGAAATAATTGGCGTAATGTTTCCGCATTTCGAATACTGCCCTTTTTTCACCTTTATACTCCACAGCACCTGCCAGATGTTGTTTGCATACTTCCACTTTTTCCTGTAATGAAGGAGCCGGTAACAAGTTCCGGGTAGATAGAAACGCTTTTATATCCCTGAAAATCCATGGATTTCCAATTGCTGCCCTGCCAATCATAATTCCGTCAACTCCATGACGTTCCATCATCTCGAGGGCTTTTTGCGGGTGGGTAATATCTCCGTTGCCTATCACCGGGATTTTCATACGCGGGTTCTTTTTCACTTCCCCTATCAACGTCCAATCGGCTTCGCCCCTGTACATCTGGGACTTGGTTCGACCATGAATGGTAATAGACCTGATACCACAATCCTGTAACTGCTCAGCTATTTCCACTATATTTTTATTTTTATCGTCCCAACCCAGCCGGGTTTTTACGCTTACCGGAATTGAAACGGAATCTACAACGGTACGGGTAATTTTTACCATTTCGGGTAGGTTGTTCAATAATCCGGCACCTCCCCCTTTCGAGACTACTTTTTTGACCGGGCATCCGAAGTTAATGTCAATCAAATCGGGTTGCGCTTCCGCAGCCATTTCAGCAGCCCGTTGCATGGAGGAGGCATCATGCCCGAAAATCTGTATACCTACCGGTCGTTCTTCTTCCGAAAACAATAATTTGCGTGTACTTTTCACGGCATCGCGTATCAAACCCTCCGATGAAATAAACTCAGAAAAAACCATATTGGCTCCCATCTTCCGGCAAATCAGGCGAAATGCAGGATCAGTAATGTCTTCCATGGGTGCAAGCATCACGGGTTTTTCCGAAAAAATAAGGTTTCCGATGGCAATCATGCCTGCAAAAATAAGGTTTTTGCACCACAGAAGGTTTTTTAAAAACCACCATTCAATAATTGTTTGGCATTATCACACTTTAAATGCGTAATGTGTATTTTTACCCATTCAATCTACGTATTATGTTCAAGCATTTCTTTCCTCCATTCCAACGGCTTTCTCACGTAAGAAGAATTGTTCTATTTCTTTTTGTAATGCTTGCTTCTACCTTTTTTGTTTTTTTAACCGGTTTGCTTATCGGGGTTTCTTTTTTTGGAAAAGAGATTTTGCATCAGCTTCCTGCGATGAGTAATCCTGCAAATCCGGAAAACATTCCCCTACTGAAATATCTGCAAATAGTAAGCCAGGTAGGCATGTTTGTATTGCCGCCCCTGTTGTTTGCCTTTTTAGTAAGTTTTTCGCCCGGGAAATATCTGGGCTTTATTCGCAAACCTCAGCTTTTTACCCTGGTTATAACGGTGTTACTTGTTCTGTTTTCTATGCCTCTTATTAATATTTTTATCCTGCTTAACGAATCGCTACAGTTACCGGCTTTTTTGAAAGAAGTGGAAAATTGGATAATACATTCAGAAAAAGAGGCAAACCAGCTCACGGAAGCATTTCTTAACACCTCAACACCAGGAGGACTGATGGTGAATATTCTCATGATGGCACTGCTGCCTGCAATCGGCGAAGAATTGGTGTTCAGGGGAGCAATTTTACGCCTGCTATTCGACTGGACAAAAAACAAACATTGGGCAGTATGCATCTCAGCGATAGTATTTAGCGCCTTTCACTTGCAGTTTTTTGGTTTTTTGCCCCGGATGTTGCTGGGGATGTTGTTCGGATATTTGGTATTGTGGTCTGGTTCGTTATGGGTAGCAGTTTTTGCCCATTTTATAAACAACATTTATGCTGTAATTACAACGTATATAACTAATAATGCCGAATCTCCACTGAATGGTAGCGAAACGATACAGGATAGCATGCTGACATTAATCAGCAGTGGGATTGTCGTAATCGCATTATTATTTATTGTCTTCATAACAGAAAAACGCAGAGATATGGCTTATAATTTTAGTTTACCTGAACGTTAATTTTTTTACTTTTGCAAAAAAATAAACCAATACCGGAATGTAGAAAATAACGTAAATATTAATTTTTCAGGGAAGGAAATATGATTGAAACAATAAAAATCGGGACTCTGAAGTGGCATCATTCGCTCAGTCCTACCGACGCAGACCTTCAGTATTTATTAGATAACTTTCATTTCCATCCTCTGGATATAGAAGACTGTAAAAGTTTCAACCAAAGACCTAAAATTGATATTTACGATGATTACTACTTTATCATTCTACATTTTCCATATTTCGACAGAGAAAATAAGTTTCTGAAAATAAAAGAAGTAAAAATTTTCTGGGGCAAGGATTATATTATCACCATAGGGCAATCGCACTGGGTGGTAAAAATTATGTTTAACCAGGCAAAAGAACGACCTGAAGAAAGCGGAATTTTGGATGTAGGCACCAGTGATGCCCTGCTTTACAAAATTCTCGAGCGTCTGATGACCGAAACCCTGTCGCTTATCAACAAAATAGGGAATGAGGTAGATTTTATTAACCGCGATCTTTTTGTAAAGCGCGCTGAACGCATTATTGAGCGGATATCCGTTACGCGGAAAAATATTATTTTGCTGAATACCATTTTCAAACCCCAGTTGCGACTTTTCCATAAATTTGAATCGGGCGAAATTGAAGGTTATGCCGAAAACATGGAAGAATACTGGGGTAATATTCTCGATTATTACCAGAAAATGTGGGACTTAACCGAAGATTACCAGGAAATGATTGAAGGTCTTGCCAAAACTTTTGACTCTTTACAGACCAATAAAATAAACGAAATAATGAAGGTGCTCACCTTCTTTTCCTCCATTATGCTTCCGCTTACTTTCATCACGGGTTTGTACGGAATGAATATTGGGCTACCATTTCAGAGCCATCCCAATTCGTTTTGGATAGTAGTGAGTTTCATGGTATTCGTTATTTTTGCCCTGATTTATTTTTTCAAGCGGATGCGCTGGATGTAAAATTACGCTTATTGTTCTAAAATTTGTGTTTGTATTCTGATGGATTCCCTATGTATTTCATCGAGCAGGCGCATTAAGAATTCTAAATCAAGACTGGACTCCCCGCCTCTTGCTTGCCAATCATTTATAATATTTCGCCAACGTTGTATTTGTAAAATGGTAATATTGTTTTCTTTTTTGTACTGTCCGATTTCTTTTACCACTTCCATACGACGACCCACTATATCTATCAGGGCAGAATCTAGTTTGTCAATTTCATTTCGCAATAAATCCAACCTGGTTTCAAATTCCGTATTGCCTGAAGGCTTTCTTATAATCAAATTATCAAGCAATTCTTTGAGTTGAACGGGTGAAATTTGCTGACGTGCATCTGTAAGGGCTTTTTCCGGATGCACATGTGTTTCTATCATCAAACCATCCATTTCCAAATCGAGGGCTTTTTGTGAAATACCAGCTATAAGCTCTCTTTTTCCGGTAATATGGCTGGGATCGCAAAGGATAGGCAGTCCGGGAACCCGACGTTTAAGTTCAATAGGAATTTCCCACATGGGTGCATTACGGCAGGGAGTTTTCACAAAAGAGGAAAAGCCTCTGTGTACAGCAATTATAATATCTATCCCTGCTTTTTTCACCCGTTCAATAGCTCCCATCCATGCTTCAATATCAGGGCTTACCGGATTTTTTATCATTACAACAGTATGAACACCTTTCAGGGCTACCGCTATTTCCTGTATAGAAAAAGGATTTACTACCGTACGTGCTCCTATCCAAAGTACATCCACCGAATGCAGCAGGGCTTGTTCTACATGTGCAGAATTAGCCACTTCTACTGCCGTAAGCATCCCCGTTTCGGCTTTTACCCTTTGCAACCATTGCAAGCCTTTATTTCCTACTCCTTCGAAACTGTTGGGCCGTGTACGGGGTTTCCATATTCCTGCCCTGAAAACCTTAGTGTTTGTCAACCGACTGATTTCCTTTGCGGTAGCCAATAATTGTTCTTCACTTTCGGCACTGCACGGTCCGGCAACGACCAATGGCTTCGGACTATTTAACCAATTGTGTATAGGCGAAATATCAGGCATCATGCCGCAAAAGTACAAAAAAAGCCCCATAAAAATGCCTTTCGTTTCTTCGCAGTTTCACTTGATAATGAAGTGAAATTTTCGTTTTTTTGCATTGCAATTTAAAAACAAAAAATGAAAGCTTTTGAAAAAATAAAAATTAAGGATCTCCTTGGAAAAGAATCACCCGTTGCAATTGGGGAAGAAGTTACGATAAATGGTTGGGTACGAACAAAAAGAGGGAACAAAAATATTGCATTTATCGCAGTAAATGACGGTTCTATAGTACATAGCATTCAGGTAGTTGTAAACATTGCCGATTTTGACGAAGAGTTGCTCAAACAGATTACCACCGGTTCATGTGTTTCGGTAAGCGGGAAATTAGTGGAATCCGCCGGACAAGGGCAAAATATTGAAATTCTGGTAAATAAAATAATTATTCACGGAACCGCTGACGCAGCAGAATATCCTTTACAGAAAAAGGGACATACCCTGGAATTTTTACGTGAAATTGCCCATTTGCGTCCTCGTACCAATACGTTTGGTGCAGTCTTACGTATCCGCCATG
This sequence comes from Lentimicrobiaceae bacterium, assembly GCA_023227965.1. Classification (NCBI taxonomy): domain Bacteria; kingdom Pseudomonadati; phylum Bacteroidota; class Bacteroidia; order Bacteroidales; family Lentimicrobiaceae; species Lentimicrobiaceae bacterium. Next base: position 47,816 of record JALOCA010000010.1, read on the forward strand.
CCATGGCTTTTGCCATTCACAAATATTTTAACGACAGAGGTTTCTATTATATTCATACACCTATCATTACCGGTTCTGACGCCGAAGGTGCCGGAGCCATGTTCAGGGTAACAGTTTTAGACGAAAAAAATCCTCCTTTGAATGAAACCGGAAAAGTTGATTTTTCGAAAGATTTTTTTGGAAAAATGACAAAACTTACCGTTTCCGGCCAGCTTGAAGCCGAACTGGGAGCTCTTGCTCTTTCGTTGGTTTACACTTTTGGTCCTACTTTCCGTGCCGAAAATTCAAACACTCCACGCCATCTTGCTGAATTTTGGATGATAGAACCCGAAATGGCTTTTTATGACATTAACGATAACATGGACCTAGCTGAAGATTTTCTTAAATCTTTAGTCAATTATGCTCTTGAAAATTGCAGGGAAGACCTGAATTTTCTTAATAAAATGTATGATAACGAGCTTATTGAAAGATTACAATTCGTCGTAAACAACAACTTCAAAAGGCTTAGTTATACCGAAGCCATACAAATTTTGTTACAGTCAGGTCAATCGTTCGAGTTTCCGGTCGAATGGGGTTGCGATTTGCAAGCTGAACACGAACGCTACCTCGTGGAAAAACATTTTTCATGCCCGGTAATTCTGACTGATTACCCTAAAGAAATCAAGGCTTTTTACATGAAACAAAACGACGACGGAAAAACCGTGAGGGCTATGGACGTACTATTTCCGAAAATTGGCGAAATTATCGGAGGTTCGCAACGCGAAGAAGTATATAGTAAATTGATCAACAGAATCAACGAATTGGGAATACCCGAAAAAGACGTTTGGTGGTACCTCGAAACCCGGAAATTCGGAACAGCACCACATAGCGGTTTTGGCCTTGGATTTGAACGTCTTATATTGTTTATAACCGGACTCTCTAACATACGCGACGTAATTCCTTTTCCACGTACTCCACAAAATGCCGAATTTTAATCTCGATCTGGATATTTTTATTAACTTTACTCAATCATTAGTACCATAGTTTTTATCAGACAGTAAGGGGCATCATGCAAAAGATTAAACTAGAACAAAGGTTGCTTCAGAAACTTTCTCCTCAGCAAATTTTGCTGATGAAACTGCTGCAAATACCCTCTATTGCTCTCGAACAAAGAATTAAACAGGAAATAGAAGAAAATCCTGCATTGGAAGATATTGCCGGCGAGGAAAATCTGAAAGAAAACGAACAGGAAAACGAGGAAAATCAGGAAGAATATGATGCAGATAATGAGGAATTTGACATAACTGATTATGTTGACGATGACGAAACACCTTCTTACCGGCTCAACAGTTACAACACTTCGCCCGATGATGAATTCAGGGAAACTCCCTTCGTTTCGGGGCTGAGTTTTCATGAATACCTGCAGCAACAATTAGGACTTCGGCAACTTACCGAAAAAGAGAATACCATTGCGCAAACCATTATCGGTAACCTCGACGAAGCCGGTTATCTGCAACGCGAAGTAGCTGCTATGGTTGACGATTTGGCTTTCTCACAAAATATTTCCACTACTAAAAATGAAATTCTGGATGCATTGAAATACATTCAGCAACTCGATCCTCCCGGTGTTGGCGCCCGTAATCTTCAGGAATGTATTATATTACAACTACAGCGGATGAATGCAACCCCTCCGGTGCAACTGGCAATACGGATTATTGACCGCTATTTCGACGATTTTACAAAAAAACATTACGATAAGATTATTAAAAAAACCAATATTGACGAAGCCCGGCTCAAGCAAGCTGTCAACGAAATATTACGATGTAATCCCAAGCCTGGAAGCTATTTTTCCGACACCTCAAAATCAAATCAATATATCACTCCCGATTTTATCCTGACAAATAAAGACGGCGATCTTGAACTTAGTTTGAATGCCAAAAACACCCCTGAACTCAGAATTAGCAAAACATATCTTGATATGCTCGAAGCATATTCCGAAAATAAAAACAACGTATCTCATAAAGAAGCTGTAAGCTTTATCAAACAAAAACTTGATTCGGCAAAATGGTTTATTGATGCAATAAAACAACGGCAGAATACCTTATACATTACCATGAATGCCATTCTGCAATACCAGAAAGAATATTTTCTGGAGGGAGATGAAACAAAGCTTAAGCCAATGATTCTTAAGGATATTGCAGAACTTGTTCACCTTGACATTTCTACCATTTCGCGGGTGGCAAACAGCAAATACGTACAAACACCTTTTGGAATTTTTTTGCTGAAAAGTTTTTTTTCCGAATCAATGCAGACAGATTCGGGAGAAGAAGTATCCACACGGGAAATTAAAAAAATTCTATCCAACTGCATAGAAGCAGAAAATAAAAGCAAACCCCTGACCGACGAACAATTAACCGATATTCTTATTGAAAAGGGATATAACATTGCCAGGCGTACAGTAGCTAAATACCGTGAACAACTTAACATATCCATTGCACGCCTGCGTAAGGAACTTTAGCTTCGCAAAATAAATCGTTTTTTATGAACCAACGCTTTGAGAAAATTATTTCTGGAGTCTTCCACCCTGTGCTGATACCTTCGTATATGTTGCTGGTAATGATGAACCAGTCGTATTATTACGTTTATATCTTAACCCTAAAAGGGAAGTTTATTTTATTTGGTATCTCTTTTCTTTTTACTGCATTTTTTCCTCTCGCGATGATTTTTATTCTCCTGAAAAAAAAGTGGATAGCATCTCTCACTATGCACTCCCGTGAAGAACGGATTTATCCGCTATTTATCACTTCAATATTGTATTTTTCAACGTATTACCTGTTCAGGCAATCGTCGGTTTTTCCTGTTTTTGAAGTATTTCTGTTAGGTTCGATTATGCTGATAACCATTGCGTTACTGACGAATTTTTTCTGGAAAATCAGCATCCATTGTCTGGCTCTCGGAGGAGTAGTGGGGACTTTTATTGGTCTTTCGGCAAGGTATAACATTGCCAATATGTATCAGATAATAATAACTATTTTGCTTTCCGGAATAGTTGCATACTCCCGTCTTGCACTCAGGGAACATAGCTCCTTACAGGTATATACAGGGTTTACTACCGGAGCCGTAGTTATGTTTTTATTATTTTTTATGTTGTAATAATCAGAAAGGACGTAGCGCCAAACCCACAGAAATCGGGTAGGTATCAGGTCCTTTCCCGTCTTTAAACAAGGAAGAAAGAGAATAATATCCCATTACGTTAATCCATTTATAACCTACTTCTGCCTTGATTCCGTAACGCATGGATTCAATATTGGGGATCTTATTCATTTTAACGGAATAAGAATCAAATTGATTGTCATTATTAAAATCCATATATTCGTCGCCTTTGTACTTGGTATGGCTGCTTAGCAAAAATCCAATTTTAAAACCTAAAGCCGCCCTGAATTCGCTCTTGCTTTTATAGCGAAATTCCATTGGTATATCGAAATAGGCTATCGAAATTTTATTTTTTTTATAATTTACCTTATGTATATCCCCGTTAATTGTAACTGAATCAGGTATTTTATCGAAGTAAGAGATATTATTTGTGTCTACTTTGGGTAATGCATTGCTATGAAAATTATGTGTGCCCAGTCCGATTCCGATAGCAAAGCTAAAGGGTGTTTTGCCGCTTTTACCAATAGGAGAATTATAGGTAAAATAATAGTTTGTTCCTATGTTGATTGTTTTTGCTGTGATATTGTCGGGAACATTCATCCATATATCGGTAAAAACATCCATTCCTGTACTAAATTTTTCGCTTTTTACCGTCGGAACGTTTTCGTTATTTTCATTTTGAGCAAAAACATAAGAAAATGAAACCATTAGAATAATTACAAGAAAAATTTCTTTTTTCATCTTACGGGGGGGTTGGTTTATACAACATACTTGGTATGCAAATATACGTAGAGTTCGAGAATTTGTTGCAGACAAAAGAAAATTTATTTACAAAAAAAGCCGCTCTGGTTAAGAAACGGCTTCAGCGTGGAAAAACAGGGGAAAAACCATCCTAATTTTACTAGGCTGGTGTATGTTGATTAAATTTAGTGTTTTTATAAAAATATTTCATATAAACATAACCGGCTACAGGCGTTAAAAATATACCTATCAGCAAGCATTTAAGCCCTCCGGAACTCATTTTTTCACACAGGTTAATGAAGGGCAGCAGTAAAACAATATAAGCGATAAGAAGAAAATCCAACCACATAGTTTCTTTTTTAGATTATTTTTTTCACATAGCCATCTTTTTCACAAATTGGGCACATAATACCCTTTTTGGAAGTAACATATCCGCACCTACGGCATTTATAAAAGTGCATTACATCGCTCTTCTTTTTAATAAACCGAGGTATTCGCAAGCCGATTTTCATTTTGGAAATGTTATGCAACAAAATTATAATTAAAAACTTGAAAAATATCCGCGACTTTTCAAACGTATGGTTTTAGCAGAAATTCGTATGGTTTTTCAAGAAAAGCGCTAAAATGGATTCTAACAAAAATAAAAATTCCTCTGTTGAACCGCAGAGGAATTTTTTGTGGGCCCACCTGGACTTGAACCAGGGACCACCTGATTATGAGTCAGGTGCTCTAACCAACTGAGCTATAGGCCCGGATTATTTTTATCAATCTTTTGGCAAAAGTATAATTTATTAATGAATTTACAAATACCCGGAACAAATTTTATCTATATAATTGTATTACTGCTATTTATCTGTAATGTTTTTATAATGATAATATCTGTCGTATATTTCATTAACAAAATTGTAAGTGATTTTTCCCGGACAATATCCGAACAAAACTACCGAATCATTATAGTACTTAGGATTTGATTTTTGCAACATATATCCATCAACATTGTTCGACCACATATCGGGATCCTTTTTGTATTTCAGGGCAAGTCGCCTGGCATCCATAACATGTCCTATACCGACATTATAAGCAGCTAATACAAATTTTATCCTTTCATCCTTATCGGGGATATCTTCAAATTGTTTTTCTATTAGTACCAGGTATTTTACTCCGGCTTTAATATTGCCGTCTGGGTGAGAATATTGAGAAACTCTGTATTTTCTGGCAGTTTGTGGCATCAGTTGCATTAAACCGAAAGCACCATTGGAGGATACGGCATCAGGTTGAAATGCCGATTCTTGATAAATTAGTGAAGCCAGTAAACGCCAGTCCCATCCTATTTCACGGCTATGTTTCCGGATAATTTTATCGTATGGCGAAATAATACCTTTGCTTATATTTTCATACTCGGAATGGGCAAAGCCACTGGCTTTACTTTGCTGGAAATATTTGTTATAAGTCAATTTATATTGACGGGTTGTTTTGTACTGCGTTAACCAGTCGTTCATCGCATGCCGCAGGTGTGTTGAACCTTTTTGTACCGCCCAGCCCATGTTTTGCGGAAAACTGACTGCCGTTTGTATATCTAAGTTTGGATAATTACGTTGATACACTTTTGCTACATGCTCATCGCAAATGGTATATTTTATTTTCCCTTTGGAAACAAGAAAAGCCAGTTCTTCAACTGTGCTGGTGGGATCTTCGATAAGTGTTATGGAATCGCCTATTTCTTCCTGAAGATTGCGAACCCTGTCTGCATATACAGAACCTTTTTGTACAATTATGGTTGCCCCTCCCAATTGGAGTGGATTACGTACGCATTGCCATTTTGCACCTTTTAACGGTTTTTTTTGCACCAAGACTTGTCGTGCCTGCAAAATAGGTACTGAAAAATCGTATTTTTTACTTCTGCTGTACGTTTGCGTGAGGTCCATAGCCACAATATCGCAAAACCCATTGTTCAGGCATTCAAAGGCTTTGTTAATATCGTTATTTACAATAATCTCCAGTTCAACGCCCAGATAATCGGAAAACGATTTCAGTAATTCATACTGGTATCCAAGAGGTTCTCCTTTGTAAATAAAATAATTAATAGAATTAAAATCCGTGGACGCTACAATTTTTCCCTTGGCTTTGATTTTTTGTATTACAAAGCGACTTTCAGCATCGGTAAGCATTTCTTTTTTTTCTTTGCTCCTGCATGCTATTAATGAAAAAAGAAGCAGCATAAGAACAACGAACCCATAAGGAAGATGTCGGAGTTTTTTCATCTTTGCTTTTTGATAATTAAACGGTTGCAAAGATATAAAATTATCAGGTTGTTTTTCGGTACCTGTTTATGGCTATCGCCAAGGCAAGAACAGCCAATGTACACAATGCCAGGAATGGCTGAATAATATCCTGAAATTCACTTCCTTTCAACAATACATTTCGCATTATTTTTATGAAATACATTACCGGATTTATCGAATTAATATATTGAGCCCACCATGGCATACTCTCAGCCGGAGTAAATAAACCGCTCATCATGATGAAAACTATCATAAAAAACCATGACAGAAACATGGATTGCTGTTGCGTTTGCGTAATGGTTGACATCACCAAGCCGATACCAGCCATAACTATCAGATAAACTGCGGCTGCACCAAATATCAGCCCTAAGTTACCCACGATGGGAATATTAAACATGAGTTTTGCCAAAAACAGTCCGAATGCTAGTTCGGCAATTGCTAAAAACCAAAACGGGAAGAGCTTTCCGGCAATAAACTGGTATTTCTTGATGGGTGTAACATTAATTTGTTCAATTGTACCGATTTCTTTTTCCCGTACCATATTCATTCCCGATAAAAATAATCCTATTAAGGTAACCAAAATCACCAGAATACCCGGAACCATATAGGTTTGGTAATTTAATTCCGGATTGTACCAGAATGATCTTTCAATTGTTACCGGTGGCTGTACCTGTATTCCGAGAAATGACGATACCACCAGTTCCGAATTGTAATCTCTGGCAATGGATGTGGTGTAGGCATTCATCAGGGCGGCAGCACTACCATTAATTGCATCATTTACAATTTGTATCTTAGTTTTTCCTTCTTTTTTCAAACCCTTTTCAAAACCGGAGGGTATCATCAGTATCTGGTCTGCTTTTCTATTATAAAGGGCTTCTACGGCTTTTGCATACGAAGGACTATCTCCAACAATTTTGTAAAATGGTGAGCCCTGGTACTTCATGATTAACTGGTGCGAACAGGTACTTTTATCAGCATCAACAAGCAATATACGTATTTGTCTGATTTCAAAGGTGGTTGCGTAAGCCAGTATAAGTAATTGTAATAAAGGCATTACAAAAATAATTGGCAACATTGAACGATTGCGAAATGTTTGTATGAATTCTTTTTGTATTATAAACAATATTGTTCGCATAATATTGATTGTACTTGTCTTTGGTTTTTTATCAATTTTTTAATTCCTGAAGCCTGATTTTGAATTTTTTTATACTAATAAAAATAAATAATAGCGTCATTAAAAATAGAATCAGCGTCTCTTTCCAAATATAAGAAAAGCTGCTTCCTTTTAATATTATAGATTTAATAATTATGATAAACCATTTAGGGGGCATTAGCTGACAAACCCATTGCAAAACAACGGGCATATTTTCGATAGGATAAATAAAACCGGAAAGCAGCATCGTGGGCAGCATGAGTGCAACCATAGAAATCATCATCGCTACCTGCTGAGTTCGGGTAAGCGTAGAAATGAGAATACCTAAGGATAATGCCATGATAATAAACAATATGGTTTCACCTAATAAAAGCAGATAACTCCCCTGCATAGGCATTTTAAAAATCACAAATCCCATCAGCAAAATGATAACGGCAATAATAAATGAAAATAAAAAATAGGGAATTACCTTACCAATGATGATTTGTGCAGGTTTTAAAGGTGATACCAGCAAAACTTCCATGGTTCCCATTTCCTTTTCACGGACAATAGAAATAGAAGTCATCATGGCCGAAATAAGCATTAGCAATATGGTAATGGTTCCGGGAACAAACATAAAAACACTTTTTAATTCCGGGTTAAACAACATTTTCACTTCAGAGGTAATGGTAACCGGAACCGGACTAAGTTTCAGCAATTCTTCCTGATAGTCATTTATGATAGAAGAAGTGTAGTTAACTATCAGGTTGGCGGTATTGGGATCTGAAGCATCCGCAATAAGCTGAATATGCGCTTTTTGGTTTTTTTCAAAATTTTCGGCAAAATGATTTTCGAAAATCACTACTTCTTTTATCTTACCCTTGCGAAAGCTGGTTTCAATATCCTTTTCACTGTTAAGGTTTTCGGAAAGAACAAAATACCCCGAAGAAAGTAATTTACGGGTAATGTCTTGTGTCATATAATCTTTAGAATGGTCGAGGATAGAAATCTTTGCATCACGGATGTCGGTTGTGATGGCAAAACCAAAAATGAGCACCTGTACTACTGGCATTCCAAAAAGGATGATCATGGTTCTCACATCCCGGAATATATGATAAAACTCCTTAATAATGAATCCTTTCATGCGGTTTATTTTTTACGGGCAAGGGTTAAAAACACTGCATCCATCGAATCGGCTTTGTAATGGGTTTTAAGATTTGCAGGAGTATCAAGGGCTTCAATACCACCATCAACCATAATGCTTACCCTGTTACAATATTCTGCTTCATCCATATAATGGGTGGTAACAAAAACCGTAATACCGTTTTGGGAAGCCTCATAAATCATTTCCCAGAACTGGCGCCGGGTTACTGGGTCAACGCCTCCTGTTGGTTCGTCGAGAAAAACAATTTTGGGGTCGTGCATTATGGCTATCGAAAATGCCAATTTCTGTTTCCAGCCTAAAGGTAAGGATTTTAAAATAAAATTTAATGAATTATTTAATTCTAATTTGCTGATTAACTGCTCTGTTTTGTCTTTTATCTGTATGCGTGAGAGTCCGTAAATACCCCCGAAAAAGCGGAAATTTTCTTTCACAGTCAAGTCGTCGTACAAAGAAAACCGTTGGCTCATGTATCCTATATTTTTCTTTATTTTTTCGGTCTGCGTGTAAATATCATATCCGGCTACTTTCACAATACCGGAGGTTGGGGTTGACAGTCCGCACAAGATTTTCATAGCCGTGGTTTTTCCGGCACCATTAGCACCGAGAAATCCAAAAATTTCTCCTTTTCTAACAGTAAAAGTCAGGTGGTCGTTCGCAACAAAGTTCCCAAACTTTTTTACCAAATTTTCAACCCAAATGATATTTTCCTCCGCTGTTTCCATTGTTACTCTTTTCGCATTAAAGCCATAAAACAGTCTTCTATAGTCGCTTTTACCTGTTGAATATGTACGTCTGTGTGATTTTTTTCCTGACAAAACCGAATAATATCCTCGGTTACGATGTCGTTTGCCGAAGCCGACAGATGAATGGTATCGCCAAAGGCAAATGCCGATTTTATCCCAGGCAGTAGTCGTAGATCGTGAAGTAGCCGATACATATTGATAGCTTTCACAGCCCATAAAGATTCGCCATACTTATTCATAATTTCATCAGGGGTATTGATAATAAGTATTTTCCCTTTTTGAATCAGGGCAACCCTATCGCACAAACTTGCTTCATCCATGTAGGGGGTTGAAACAAAAATCGTAATTCCGTTACTTTTCAATTTTTTAAGCATTTCCCAGAATTCTTTCCTTGAAACAGCATCCACCCCGGTGGTAGGTTCATCCAAAAAAAGTACCAATGGCTTATGGATCAATGCACACGAAAGTGCCAACTTTTGCTTCATCCCACCGGATAGTTTTGCCGCTTTTCGTTTTTTAAACGGTTCAATCTGCACATAAATATCGCGGATAAGAGAATAATTCTCCTCAACAGTAGTATGAAATGCTGAAGCAAAAAAACGAAGATTTTCTTCCACCGAAAGATCAGGATATAATGAAAATCTGCCCGGCATATATCCAACTATCTTCCGGATTTCCTTATAGTTTTTAACCACATCCCAACCTTCTACAGAACAGGTACCTGCATTGGGAAGCAACAGTGTGGTGAGTATGCGGAAAAGGGTAGTTTTTCCTGCACCGTCGGGCCCTATGCATCCAAACAATTCTCCTTTGGACACTTCAAGGTTAATGTTTTGCAAAGCATTAACCTTTCCATAATTTTTATCCACATTTTTTACAGAAACCGAGATATTGTTATCAGCCATCGTAGATGGATTAATTTCCAGATTATCTTTTTACGTAAAACATGCTATTGCTGGGTTCGTGTCCACTCGGTTGTTCTGCCTAATCCCATCCACGATTTGCCAATATAACCTCTAACCATCAATTTATCAAGTTTTTCCATTCTAATCTTACAATTGTACGCCTTTCCTTCCTTGGGATCGTAAATGGTTCCTTCCACCCATTGCCCGTCTTCCCAAATAAAATGGCTCATAATAATCAGCCCGAGCGTAGGACGGTTGCGTTTGGTGGGGTCTGGATTTCGTTTGTCAAGCTTGGGTTTATGGGTTTCGGTGTCAATAGGTTCTTTCAGCCATATTATTTTACCATAATATTTATCTTTTTGTTTATAAATTTCTATTTTGGCATCTTTTTCACCGTTAAACCAAATCCCCACTACATCATGGGCTTTAATTGTTTGTGCGAAGAGACTCTCTCCCCATAACATTACGATAATTACATAAAATAAGCAACTAATTTTTTTCATATTATCTATTTTTAATTAAGTTTATTAATTGAAAAATTTACTTCACCTGGCATAGAAATTTTAAGGGTTCCGTCGTTTACCACCCTTACTTTCAAGGCATACACCAGGTTAACCCTTTCTTCCTTGGTCTGAATAATTTTGGGAGTGAACTCCGCCTTATCGGAAATCCAGCAAACGATGCCTTCCATATTTCGGTTTTCCTTTTCATTTTTATCAACCATAACCTGCACCTTTTGCCCTAAGGAGATACTGGATAGTTGTGCACCGCTGATGTACACTTTTAGATATATATTCCTCAAATCGGCTATTTTATACAAAGCTTTCCCGAGGGTAGTAATTTCGTTTTCTTCTGCATATTTACTTAATATAGTGCCTTCAACGGGGTTAATCAGAATGCATTTTTTCAATGAAAGGTTTGCCTGAGCTATTTGTTTGGTGATGGAATGGATTTCTTCATTAATTCCGGAATATTGACTGACAATGGAGGCAATTTGTTTTTCAACCAAACGTATGCTGGCATTTATATCATCTAATTGCTTGGTAGTTGCAGCATTGTCCTTTATTAATTGTTCCACCCGGTTTTTTTCTATAAGCAGATTGTCTTTTTGCTGCAATTGAACATCTACCTGTGAAGCCACGTTGCCCAGCTTTGCTGTAATGGCTTTTCGCTGTGCTACGAGTACCTGTTTTTTCAGGGAAATGTCTGCCGAATCAATATAGCCCACAATGGTGTTAGCCGCCAGGCTTTGTCCTTCTTCAATGTTAAATTTCAGCAATTTGCCAGTGGCTTCTGCCGAAATGGTAATTTCTGTGGCTTCAAAATTTCCGTAAGCATCCGATTTTTCTTTTTCGAGAGAACAAGATGATAAAAATGTTATAAAAATAAAATATAAATATATTTTTTTCATACAAATATTATTTAATATATTCCATTAGTAATAAGATAATCGGCTATTGATTTTTCGAGTTGAATTTTATGACTTTCCATATTAAGTTTTGCCTGTAACATATTATTAAGCTCAGTAACATATTCAGTAGACGTAATCACTCCGTTATCGAGCTGTGAAGAGCAAGTTTGAACAATGGAAGACCGCAAAGCAATAATTTCCTTATCTTTTTCTATTAGTTCAACATATTTACTAACGTTGTGTTTTTGTTGCTCGGATAGTATTTTTATATTTTTATTAAAATTGTTTTTTTGCGATTCCACAATTTTTTTCTGTACATCGAGCCATTGGTTATCTTTTTTATTTTGATTCCAATTCCATATGTTCCAGCTGAGTTTTGCCCCAATTAGGTAGTATGTATCGAAATCGGCTTTAAACATATCCAAGCCAGGTCTTCCGTATCCAGCTTGGCCAATGGCAACCAGGCGGGGCATGGTTTTTACCCTGTTAAGGCTTTTCATGGCATCCAGTCTTCGCATCTGCATGTCGAATACATTCATTTCTATCCTTTTATTTTCGAATACACAGGAAGCGGCATTGTTTGTGGGAAGTACAAACACCGTGGAATCGTCAATTGTTTCACCTATCATTTCGCCCAGAACTGCCAGTAAGCCCTTCCGTCCTTCCTGAATTTCCACTATCTGTTGTTCAATCCTTAACATTTCAGCTTTCAGGATGTTTGCATTAGAGGGCAAAACAATACCATTGCGTATGCCTGATTCCGTTTTGTCCAGTTTATTTTGCAAATCTTTTAAATTTACTTTGAGGAGTTTTTCATTTTCCTGCAAAAGCAAAACGGTAAAAAACGACTGGCTGATTTTGTCTTTTATCTGGTACAAATCTGCTTCTAATTTCTGCTGATCAACCTGTAATGTTATTTTTTCAATATTTTTTAGTTGACGGGTATTTCCGCCGTCATAAACATTCTGGTTTATGTCGAGGGTCATTTTGTATTGGTCCTTCTTCATTTCCTCAATCTGCAGACCTGGAATTTTTACAGGTATGCTGGTAATGTCGCTTTGCAGGGTTGCCTGTCCGTTCAGATAAATTGCAGGCATATAATTAATATTCAAACCTTTTAATTTAAAATCCATAGCGTCAGGCAACCATTGCCGTTGTTTTACCAAAGGGGAATTATCTGTTGCACGTTGTATACAATACGCAAGGGTAAAGGGTTGTGAATGCTGGGCAAAAGAGGCAGTTCCCCAAAATATTAGAAGAAAAAACAGAGTATGTTTCATTGCAAAAGCCTTTTAAACCAAAATTTATACAACGGGTTTTAACGATTCCATCATTATAGAAGGGATTAAATCAATTCGTTCATTAATAAAGCTATTGTATTCGATATTGGCAAAATTTAAAATCACACCTTCAATAATCGGGCGTGCGACAAATGGAAAAATTGTAAGAGACAAAAGGTTTACAATAATCTGGCAAGGTGCCATCGGACGGATATTACCTTGTTCTATTTCTTTATTTATCTGGTCGAAAAAAACTTTGGGTATTTCCGCAGAGTTTTTTAATGTTCCTCCTTGTTTAATATAACTGACTATTTTTTCGGGATGGCGGTTTAATTCATGTAAGATAAATGAAGGGATAAAAGGATTTTCGAAAAACATTTTAGAATAGGCTTTTGCGAATAAAATAAATTTTTCCCTCAGGGGCAGTTCGTTATTAAGTATGCCTAATACCTGAGGAACGAATTTTGAAAAAGTATCATTGAATACAGCATCAAATAACTTTTCTTTACTTCTGTAGTAGTAATGTAAAAGCGATTTATTTATCTGCGCTACATCGGCAATATTCTGCATTCGTGTTCCATCGAAGCCTTTTTCGAGGAAGACTTTTTTTGCAGCCTCCATTATTTGGGTTTCTGTATTCATTATTTTCTCTTCCATATCTGCATTGTTTAAATTAAATTTTTTAGTTTAATTTTTAGTTTAACTAAAAGGACAAAAATAAAACATTTTTTAATAGAAAAAATAAAAAGCTATTTTTTTTATTCCAAATATAAAAAGCGCATAACCATATGATTATGCGCTTTTTATTGTACAAAAATAATTTAATTTATCCTACTACGGGAATTTTAATTTTTTGTCCGGGTTTTAGTTGATTTGAATTAAGAATGTTATTTATCTGTTTGATTTGATTTACTGTAACACCCGGATATTTATTGGCAATTCCCCACAGTGTGTCGCCGATTTGTACGGTGTAATGGGTAAAACGTTCTTTTACAAGCTGTTTTTCAGTACTATCCGTAATATTTTGCTGAGATTTTTGATTGGGGTCAATTGGTGCAGGACCCGAAACTATTAATTGTTGCCCGGGATGTATTGTAGTTTCTTTGAGATCGTTCCAAACGATAATATCTTTTACCGAACACTTATATTGGCTGGCTATGACAGCAAGGTGTTCGCCGGAAATTACAGTATGGTAAACGGTTTCCCTGTTACTTGCTGCTACCTGGCTGGGGTCTTTATCAAGTGAAGGAGAATCCTGCAGCACTGCTTCCCTATACACTACAAGTCGCTGTCCTCGTTTTATATAGCTCTTTCTGAGGTGATTCCAGCGTTTTAAATCTCCCATCGAACATCCATAACGTTTTGCCACCATTGCAAGGGTTTCGCCATTTTTTACTTTATGAAATATTTTTTCGGATGCAGGTGCATTTTTAAGTAAAGAAAGTAGTTTTTCCCTTTCTACCCCTTTTGAAGTGGTATATTGATACAGGGCTGTTTCGTTATTGATAAAATCGGCTATATATTTTTGGGGAAGTCTTAAATAATAGGTTTCGTCCTTGGTAGAAGGAATAATTCCACGCATGTAGCAGGGATTCAGAAAATCAATATCTTCTCTGGGAATATTGAGTTTCTCGCTTATTTGATCAAAGGAAACCACATCCTTAACAGCAACGGTATCAATTTCGTAATGCATAAAAGCCGGAGCTATGGGATAAATATTATGTTCGGTGGCATAATTAATAACGTAGTTTACTGCTATAAATGCAGGCACATACCCTTGAGTTTCGCGTGGGAGGTAGGGTTTTATCTGCCAGAAATTCATTTTTCCACCCGAACGGCGTATGGCTTTGTTTACATTCCCCGGTCCTGAATTATATGCTGCTAATACTAACAACCAATCGTTATATATTTTATAAAGATCTTTCATATGCCTGCAGGCAGCCACGGTTGATTTGTACGGGTCGCGTCTGTCATCTACAAAGGAGGTAACTTTCAGCCCGTACGGTTTACCTGTTCCATACATAAACTGCCATAATCCCGATGCTCCCACTTTTGATTTTGCTTTTGGAATCAAAGCGGATTCAATTATAGCAAGGTATTTTAATTCGAGTGGCATATCAAAACGGTCGAGTTGTTCCTCAAATAAAGGAAAATAAAATTCCATTAAGCCTAACATACGAGCGGTAAGTCCCTTACGTTTAACTGCATATAAATCAATATACTGTTTGACGTCTTTGTTATAAGTAAGCTCGATGGGTGATTTCGCATTGAGCAACGCAATACGTTCAAAATAAATAGAATCAGAATAAGTGGGGGTAAAGTCGGGGGGAAAGTTGTACTTGTTTAAGCGGGCTATCTCGGTTGTAAATGATGAATTTTCGAAATATTTATAATTGGATAAACTATCAAGCATTGCTACTATGGGGTCGTCCTGTATAAATTCCTGCTTGGTTTTTATTGAATCATCAACCGGAATAAACCTACCAGCCGATAATGATTCAGTAAAAAAAGCAAATACCAATATTATCAGTAAATAACTGTGTTTCATGAAATTCTTTTTTCTACGCTTAAATAACGAGCCTTCAATCTTTTATCACGAAAGCAATCCTATACAATAACAATAAAAAGCCCGATTTATTGCCCTACAAAAATAAGTTACAAAAATTAAAAAATCCAGTTTTTAGAAAGGATAGAATAAAAATAAATTAGTAATTTGCTGTATTAAAAATAATTAACAATCAAATTGTGAATAAATTATTTTCCGGAAAATGATAATGCAGAAACTAAAAAGTCCAATCTGATTATTGTTCCTTGTTTTTATCTTCTTCTTTATTTTCTCCTTTAGATGCATCTTTAAATTCGCGGATGCCTTTGCCCAAACCCCGCATTAATTCGGGGATTTTTTTGCCACCAAAAAGCAAAACAACTACCAAAACGATAAGAAGTATTTCAGTTACACCAAATTTACCCATGATTTCCTTATTTTTTTACAAAATTAATAATAATTGAATAACTATTGTATTTATCTGGCTATCCATGAAGCCGGGTTTAAGGTTGTTTTTCCTTTCCATAATTCAAAATGCAATTCTGTTTTTCGGCTTTCAGGATGGGTGTAAACCGATCCGAGGTTTTGCTTAGTTGACACTTTTTCGCCTTTGGATACATATACCTCCGAAAGGTTGGAATATACTGTAAGAAACTCTCCATGGCTAATGATTACCACGTGGTTATAATTAGGTATAGTTATTACGCTGGAAACAGTACCTTCAAAAACAGAGCGAACTTTGGCACCGGGGTGGGTGGTTATGTTTATTCCGTTGTTTTTGATTTTTATCCCTTTTAGCAATGGGTGCTCATGCTCACCATAACTGCCTGAAATAAATCCATTTTCGCTGGGCCAAGGCAAATTACCTTTATTGGCTGCAAAACTGCCCGATAATGCTTTCTCGGCAGGAGTATAGGTAATGGCTTCCGGATCAATTTTTTTACCTGCTTTTTTAGCTACTTCTCTTGATTTTCTTATCTCCTCGGCAATAATATTTTCAATGGCTGCCTGTAATTTACGGGCTGAACTTTCCTGTTCTTTAAGGCTGGCAAGTAACTTTCGCTCTTTCTGTGTCAATTGACGAAGGGTTTTGTTTTGTTCTTCCTTTTCGAGGGTAAGTTGCAAATTTTCTTTTTCGTTAGTTCTGAGAAGCAATAACTTGGCTGCTTTTCTGCTATTAAGTTCCGCTATTTTGCCATCAAGTTGTTTTTGTGTCTGCTGGATGAGCCGGGATTGCTCTTTTCGGTAAGTACTGTATTGCTGGAAATACTTAATCCGCTGGTAAGCCTGATTAACACTTTCGGAGGCGAAAATAAACATCAGCCGGTTGTAAAAATTTTTATTTTTATATGCGTAATAAATCATTTTTGCATACTCATCTTTAAGGTCTTTTAACTCTCTTTTCAGACGCATTACTTGAGATGAATTTGTTTGAATTTGTTTTTCAACATTTTGTAGTTCATCTGCAATAGTGGAAATCAATTCCACTCGCTTAGTAATTTTCTTGTTTAAAATCACAAGCTGGTTGAGAGAGACTTTTTTATTTTTTTTTGTTTCGCCTAAAAGTTTGTTAGTATATTGAATTTCATTTTCAATTTTCGCCTTTTTCTTTTGCAGTTGTTCCTTTTTATTCTTGTTTTGTTGGGCGTTAACGTAGGAAACCGGAAACAGCAACGGGATAATCCCAAAAGTAATTCCCAAAAGAAATAATTTATATTGCATTGTTTTACAGTTATCTAACATTGATTGCCAATTTTAAAAAGCGATTAAAATTATTGAATTCTTTGATAATTTTCAGGAATCCGGAAATAAATTGAGAAGGGTTCGTCAATTTTAATTTTGGAATTATGCATTTCAATATCAATTTTTTTCTCTGCTTCAATGTGGTACGAAACTTTGACCGGGAAAAATTGCTCGCCGTTTTTGGCAAATTCCTGGTAGTTTGCATCCATTTTTTTGTTTTCGTATTGGGTTTCTTTAAGCGAAATCCGTTTAATTTTAAAATTCTCAGGGTCGAGCCATATGTTTTGTATCAATACAATTAAAGCTTCATTTTCGTGCCGGATAAATTTTTTCAACTTTTGCCTCCCAATGGTATTTAGCTTATAAAAATGGTTTTCGATACCCGCCTTAAATTTATCATTTTCGTAATAAGAAAGGTCGTTACCCACAATCAGCGACTGTAACATATCAAAATCAACGGCATTATTTATTAACACATTGATATACTGAAAATCAGCATCATAATAAGTCTTTTCAATACGATTGATCATTTTCACGGAGTCGGGGGTAATCAATATCCTTAGCATTTCTATTCCCAAAGCAGGCGAAACAGAAATCCAGATAGCACTATCTTTTACAATACGGCATTGACCATTAAAGGAAATTTTATCTTTATTTTCAATATAATTCGCTGAAAAATTAAATGAAAGGTGTTTAAATTTTATTTCACTATTTTTTAGATTTGTAAAAATATATTCAGAACCATACTCTTTTAGTGGTACACGAATAGATTTTTTTACAGGGCTGCATGATGCAATTATAACTATCAGAAAAATATAGTAAATATTTTTTTTTAAATATTTATTCATACAAATTACGATCTTTTATTTTTCGAAGCAAAAATTCTGAACCTTTACCTGCGGCATGCGCTTTTCCCCAATACAGGATGGCATTTTCAGTGTCATTAAGTTTGAAAAGAATATCTCCGAAATGTTCAAGCATTACCGGGCTGGAATTATTGTTTTTTTGCAACGCCTTTTCCATCCATGATTTTGCCTCGGCTAAACGTCCCAACTTATACAGTACCCAGGCATAAGTATCCTGATAGGAAGCGTTGTCGGGCTCAATGGCATTGGCATGCCTTGCCATATTTTCTGCTTTGTCCAAGCGTTCGTCACGCAGTGCCAGATAGTAACTGTAGTTATTTAGCACATATGTATTATCAGGATTAAGGGCAAGGGATTTTTCATAAAATTCGTCGGAAGCAGCATAATTCTTCAGTTGGTAATAGGCGTCGCCGAGGTAGGTATTAAATTCAATAAGCATAGCGCTGTCGCCGACAACTAACGGAATTCCTTTTAAAAAAGCATCGGTAGCCTGTTGGTAATTTTTAAGTTGAAAATGTGCCACACCATTGAAAAGGTACAAAACGGGTTGGTTTACAAATAGCACAAGGGCATTTTCACTTTCCCTGGCAACAGCCTCAAAATTATTAAGCTGGGCTTCTAATCTGATCAGTTGCTCCCAAACAATATAGCGGCTGCTATCCGAAGCCAATACAATTTTAAATTCATTTCTTGCTTCGGAATATTTTTTTTCCTGAACAAGAAAATCGGCATACAAAGCATGTGCAGCAGGCTCGCCGGGATGAGTTTCTATCAATATTTTTACCAAAGAGAAGGCTTCATCTTTCCACTGGTAATTTAATTCATTAATATTAAAGTAAGTAACAAGCAAATGTATTTTCGTTTCCAGATCGAGCCTGGAGTTGGCAAACCCAAGTTTTAATTCGTTATAAAAATTTTCTTTATCGCCTTTCTGACGGTAATATTCAGATAATGAAATGTGGATATAAGGATTATCGGGTTCTATTTCAAGAATTTTTTTGTAAATAGGAAAAGCTTTTCCCTGCATTTTGTTATTCATGTACAACTCGGCAAGCATAGAATAGTATCTGCTTTCGCCGGGATACTGCTGAATAAGCTGCTGCAATTCGTTGGCAGCATTATCTAATTTATTGATAAACAAATATATTTTTTGTTTTTGTGCAGTAATTTCTTCTGTCTTGCCTATTTTTTGCTCGAGCCGGTTATATACTTCAACAGCCTCGGCATATTTAGCCTGAAAAATATAAACAGAGGCAAGACTTTGGTAATAGTCGCTGTTTTCGGGTTCGTTTTTAATAAGTTTGTTGTAAATTTTTACCGATTCAGAATACTTTTCATTCTTCAGGTTTAAGTCGGCAAGCAGGAGCAAATACCATTTATTATCGCCATCAATCTGGGATGCTTTTTCAGCATAAGCCAATGCCGTGTGATAATCATTGGCTTCATTAAATAACCTTGCAAGTTCAAAGTAAGCGGCATCATTTTGCGGGTCGAGGTTAATACTTTGAGAAAATAATTGTATAGCCTGCTGTTTGTTATCAAGCGCTTTTTGGTTAATTCCATCGAAAAACAGGGAAGTTGCCCGCGTTTTTGCCTGGTTGGATATTTTTTTCTCGGGATGTGATTGCACGTTTTTTTCGGCACTTTTACATCCATAAAAAGAAATAATTATTAATGCAAAATAATATATAAATGTCTTTTTAAGCATTCGATGTTTTTTTAATGGTAGTATAATCTCCTATGCTCACATCCAAAATTTCGCCACTGTATTCCACAAAATTACCTATCATGGAATTGTCAATATTTGCATTCAGAATATGGGAATGGCTTTCAATAATGCTGTTGGTAACGATAGAATGGCTGATGAAGGTATTTTTCTCTACCGACACATGGGGACCGATGATGGAATTAACAATTTCTGTTTCCCGGCTGATGAAACATGGCGGAATGATGATGGAGTTAATGATTTTGGCATTTTCTGCTACCTGATTGCCCATTTGGGCTAATTCGAGAATACGCTGGTTAGTAAAAACAGTAGCGTCTTTATTTCCGCAATCAAGCCATTCGTTCACCCTGTCAATGGCAAAACGGGTACCTTTTTTCATCATATTTTGCAAAGCATCTGTAAGCTGGTATTCGTCGTTTTTTGATATGTTATTATCAACCAGAAACTGTATTTCGCTACGCAGGTAAGCTCCGTCTTTAAAATAATAGATTCCGACAATAGCCAGATCGGAAATAAAGTTTTGGGGTTTTTCGATAAAATCAATAATATAATTTTGTGCATCAAGTTTTACCACGCCAAATTGCTCGGGATTATTTACTTTGTGTACCCAAATTACACCATCTTCTTTTTCGTTAAGTGTGAAATCGGCTTTAAACAAAGTATCAGCATAAGCTACTGTTATTTTCCCTTCGAGCGAAGGTGCAGCACATAACAAAGCGTGTGCGGTACCCAGCGGTTGGTGTTGGTAGTATATTTTTGCTTCGGCGCCCAGTTTGGTGGCTATGTGGATGAGTTTTTCTTCTACTTCTTTTCCGAAATCACCGACGATAAAAGCAATTTCTTCAACGGTTTCGTTGCTGACTTTAACAATATCTTCCACCAAACGCTGAACGATAGATTTTCCGGCAATACTTATCAGAGGTTTGGGAAGAGTGAGTGTGTGTGGGCGCATCCGTTTGCCCATGCCCGCCATGGGAATTATAATCTTCATACCTGTAACTTTTACAACGTTAGTAATTAATTTAAGCCTGTATGCCCGAAACCTCCGGTTCCTCTTTGTGTTTCCTCAAGAATATCCACTTGTTTCCAATCCACTTTTTCGTGCGCCGAAATAATCATTTGTGCTATCCGCTCGCCATCGTTAATAACAAAATCCTCATTGGAAAGGTTTACCAGTATAACTTTTACTTCTCCGCGATAATCGGCATCAATAGTACCGGGAGTATTGAGTACTGTTACGCCTTTTTTTGCAGCCAAGCCGCTACGAGGACGTACCTGTGCTTCGTAACCTAACGGTAATGCTATGTAAAGCCCGGTAGGGACCATCGCTCTTTCAAGGGGTTTAATAACGATGGGAGCATCCAGATTTGCCCTGATATCCATCCCTGCACTTGCAAGGGTTTCGTATGCAGGCAACGGATGTTTTGAATTACTTACAATATTAACAATCATTCATTAAAAATTTGGGGTCAAAATTACGGAAAAAATGTTACGGACAGGGGGGAATGCTACTTAAACCTGTTGAAAATAAATTGGGGCTTTTCAATGTAAACAATACTTACCACATAAATTATCAGAAACAACGTATTGACAATTAACTTTACAGATAATGCCAGATTCCCAAACAACCTGCTTAAAAAGTAAAAACCCACAGCCATACCAAGGTAACCGAGAATTTTCGGAAGGTTATAATTTACAGTAAAATATTTCTGCCCAAAATAATAAGACAAAACCATCATAGAGCCATAGCAGATAAAATGTCCCCAGGCGGCTCCCATATATCCAAAACGAGGAACCAGCAAAAAGTTTGCAACCAGTGTAACTATGGCTCCGAAAATAGCCAGATAAGCACCATAAAGTGTTTGTCCGGTAAGTTTATACCAGATAGACAGATTGTAAAAAACTCCCAAAAAAAGATTAGCTACCAAAAGAATGGGAACAACAGGCGCCCCAACCCTGTAGTCTTTTCCTACAAAATACAGTGCGATGTCAATATACAGCATCACCAGGAGAAAAATCAGCGAACAAACAATAACAAAATACAGCATCACTTTGGCATATAACCCACGTGCATCGGTATTTTTGCTGTGTGAAAAGAAGAAAGGTTCGGCGGCATATCGGAAAGTCTGAATAAACAGGGTCATCAGTATAGAAAGCTTATAACAGGCTCCGTAAATACCCAACTCCGACATCTTGTTTACAGTATCGGGCAACAGATGCTTTAATAAAATACGGTCGAAGGTCTCATTCACAATGCCTGCCATTCCAAATATCATCAGGGGAAGTGCATATTTCAGCATTTTTCTCCACAAATCTTTTTCAATACAGAAGTGCACCGATTTTATTTCCGGTAACAGCATCAGCAAGGTGATACTGCTTGCAATCAGGTTGGAAATAAAAATATAGCTTACCATATTGTCAGGACGGTAAATGTAGCCTAATGCAGTTCTTGCCCAGCCTTCACCTAATTCGTTGTATAGCAATGGACATAATAATATAAAAAACAGGTTAAAGGCAATATTTATCGAAATATTGATAGACTTGATGAGTGCAAACCGCATCGCTTTATTTTGTTCTCTCAAGCGGGCAAATGGGATAGCACTCAATGCATCAAAAGCAAGAATAAGAACAAACCATCTTATGTATTCAGAATGGTTGCCATATTCCATCCAAACTGCAATGTTACCTGAGAACAGAAGTGTTATCAATACAAAAAAAGTTGTAGTAACGATGAGTGACGAAACTGCCGTATTATATACCCTGCTTTTATTTTCCTCTGTTTGTGCAAACCGGAAAAAAGCGGTTTCCATACCATACGTAAGTATTACGAAAATAAATGCAACATAGGCATATAGTTCGGTTACAATACCGTACTCATGCGTAGGAAGCATATAAGTGTACAGAGGTACCAGAAAATAATTGAGTAACCTTCCTACGATGGTAGGAAGTCCGTAAATGGCTGTTTGCCCTGCAAGTTGTTTTAACGGGTTCAACCGTGTTGTTATTTTGAGGCAAAAATACAAAAAAAGGAATTGGGGTCTGGGGACAGATTGTAATTTGCCTTTGTCCTCTTGTCTCGTTAAATAAGTTGTATATTTGAAAACTTAAACATACACGGCATGTCTGAACCTTTTTTATGTGAGTCGGTTAAGCCCACCCGTACGCATTACAAGATTCTGCTCATGAGTTGGGCAGGTTGGGTTTTCGATTTTTACGACTTGGTTCTGTTTACTTTCCTGCTGATTCCCATTGGTAATGAATTTGGGTTTTCGCAAACAGAACTTTCGTACCTAATGGGGACTTCGCTGGCAGCTACCGCCATCGGAGGGATAATTTTTGGGGTGATTGCCGATAAAATAGGCAGGAAGCTTACCCTACAACTTACCATTCTTACTTACAGTATCGGTACTTTTTGTTCCGGATTTGCCTCCAGTCTTTGGGTATTTCTGATATTTCGCATCATTACCGGACTGGGCGTAGGCGGCGAATGGGCTACCGGACAAACCTATGTGGGAGAAACTTTCCCGCCTAAAAATCGCGGTAGATATTGTGCTTTTATGCAAACAGGAGCTCCGCTCGGCATAGCTCTTGCTTCGGTGGTAGGTGGTTTGCTTGCCCCTGGAATCGGTTGGCGTTACTGTTTCTTTATTTCGGTGATTCCTGCCCTGCTGGTGGTTTTCATCCGTAGACATTTGCCTGAATCCGATCTGTGGCATTTTCAGCAACAAAAAGGCACCGTTAAAAAAACTGTAAAGCACAAAAACAAAATCAGCGAACTTCTGAGTCCGGCATACCGGAAAATTTTTATTCTGGCGCTGGTACTTGCCATCTTCGACATGACTGCTTACTGGCTTACCTATTCGTGGATGCCCGGCTACCTGCACCACGAACGTAATTTTACAATGACCAAATCAGCCATCTGGATTTTAGTTACCCAAAGTGGAGGTTTTGTGGGATATTTCTTTTTCGGATTCATCGCCGACCGCCTGGGGCGCCGCCCGGCGTACAGCATCTATTCGGTAATTATGGCAGCCGGACTGCTGATGATCACGGTTTTTTGGAAAAATATAGAGATGTACCCTTCAATCATCCTTGGTTTTATGTTCCTTGTAGGCTTCGGAACCGGGATGTTTGGCGGTTACGGTTCGCTGTTTGCCGAACTCTTTCCTACGCACATCCGTAGCACTGCCATGGGAACAGCCTTTAACCTGGCACGGGGCATTCAGTTTTTTACCCCTGTGATAATTGCCACTATTGCCATCCGTTACGGATTGGGAGGCGGAATTGCCCTCGCTTCGCTGTTTGCCCTGCTTACCGGCATCTGGATTTGGACATTCCCTGAAACCAAAGGGAAAAAACTGCATCCTGAGTAGAACAGACAACCCAAGCTGAATATAAATTCTGTACTTTTGCCCGTAATTAATCCGCTGTTATGTTCGGGTCGTGGTTTTCTTTTAAAAAAAATGGGTTGCTTATAATGGCTTTGCTGTTTACCACATGCATCGTTGCACAGGGGCAAAAAAGAATCCGCCTGGTACAGGCTGACGAACTCAGTTACGACAAAATGCTGGGAGATGAAGTGCGCAGAGTAAAAGGAAATGTACAGTTTGAACACGAAGGAGCTTACCTCTATTGCGATAGCGCCCTCCTTGACGAAAAAACCAACAATGTTACCTGCTTCAGCCGTATTCACATCAAATCGAGCGATACGCTGAATTTGTATGGCGACATGCTTACCTACAACGGCGATACCCGCATTGCAGATATCACAGGAAAGGTAAAACTGATTGACAACCAAACCGTCCTTACAACAACCCATCTTATTTTCGACCGCAACACGCAAATTGCCAAATACGAAGTCGGTGGAGTGATCATCAATAAAGAAAATAAGCTCATAAGCCGGATTGGACATTACTACACCCAACAAAAAGAATTCTTTTTTAAGGAAAGAGTGGTGCTTACCAACCCGGATTATGTTGTGAATTCCGATACGTTGAAGTACAACACTCTTTCGCGTACCGCTTTTTTTTGCGGACCTTCAACCATCAAAGGCAAAAAAAACTTTATCTATTGCGAAAATGGCTGGTACGACACCCGTAACGACGTTTCCCGTTTCAGCAAAAAAGCCTACTTTATCAACGGCGATCAATTGCTGAAGGGCGACAGCCTGTATTACGACCGCACCAATGGAATAGGAAAAGGATTCAATAATGTATCCATTACCGATACCGTACAAAATATCATCATCCGGGGTAACCTGGGTAATTATTATGAAAAATCCGGTTTTGCCACCATGACCGACAGTGCATATGCCATACTTATTGATAAAAACGATTCATTATTCCTGCACTCCGACACCCTGAAAGCTACTTTCGACAGTTTGCGCACAACCAAAGCCCTTTATTCCTTTCATTCGGCAAAATTTTTTCGTAACGACCTGCAGGGAATGTGTGACTCGTTGGTATATACCATCAGCGACAGTCTGCTTACACTCTACCACAAACCTGTACTGTGGTCGCAAGCAAATCAACTTACCGCCGACACCATCTGTATTCTGATAAAAAACAGGCAAATTTCTGAATTGCTGATGTATAACGCGGCTTTCATCATTTCAAAAGACACGCTGAAAGGATACAACCAGATAAAAGGCAGAAATATGCATGGTTATTTCAGAAATAACGACCTGGTAAAAGTAACGGTGGAAGGTAATGCCGAAACCATTTACTGGATACGCGAAGACGACGGGGCACTTATTGGGATAAACAAAGCCGTTTCGGGAAATATGGACATCCGTATCAAAGAAAACAAGGTAAAAAAAATAACCTATATCGGTCAGCCCAAAGAAACCCTTTTCCCCGAAAAAGACCTTCTTGAGCCAGACCTTTATCTCCGCGATTTCAAATGGCTCGAAAAAAGCAGACCCCTGAAAAAGGAAGATATTTTTGGTAAGGAAATAGGAGTTGGAAATTAAGGGGTTGGCAGTACGATAAATCACAACAAAATTCTGAAAACTGTCCGGATTATTGATTTAAAAAGGATAGGTTTAAAAAAGGCAAACCAGTTTGGCGACAAAATCCTCGACTTGGTAAATACTTACCGCGAGGAAAAAGGGATAGTAGAATTGGAATGCGGCAGATTTGTCCCAGAGTTTACGTATTCATGCTCTTCGGTTTATATCGAAGAACCATTTTTACGATTGTTTTGTTAGAATGTTCTTCAATATAAGCCGGAATGCAAGCATTTTATAACGTAAAGTAGAGAGCCTGTTTCGTACTTTTTCGTTGATAACGAATTGTTTAAACAAACTCATAACGTTGTATGCAATAGTCATTAACAGCAAACAAGCTTCAGTGTCATCAAACCCGTTTTGATTCATTTTATCCAATCCGTATAAACTTTGCATTTAAGGTTAAAAACAAAAAATGTTACCGGGTTGGTTGAGAAGCTGAAACCTTTATTAAGCCTTGTAAATTAAAATTCTAACTGGCACATCTCAACTGAAAGAGGGCAGAGGACTAATACGCAAAATAGAGATTCTTCTATGGCTCTGTTTTATTCACCTCTGCTCTTTCCGGTTAACTATTTTATAAAAAAGTAATATCTCCTTATTGATTTGCAAAGCAATCACGCAAAACGACTGTTTCCGCAAATTAAAAAAAATTTACCTGCTTGTTCTGAATTTGTATATTTTTTCGTACCTTTACAATGTAAAAAAAATTCCTTGTTATGAAACACTTATTTTTATTATTCGGATTGTTTGTATCCGGTTTTAGCCTGTTTGCACAGGACGACAGTATCTTTGCCACGGTAGAGGGAAACGCAGTTACCATATGGCATACCAATGTAAATCGAAACTGTGGCTCAATGTACGATATGCAATATTTACTCAACGATTATCACCTTTTTGTTTACGAAAAGGATACAGGTGCAATGGCATTTTGTTATTGTTATTTCGATTTAAGCCTTACCATTGATTCGCTTAGCACTGGCAACTACGATGTTGACGTTTATGGCATCAACTTCGGTAACGATACCATCGCCGACGATACGGTTTATTATGGCTCTACGGGCTTCAGCATTACTGCCGGGCAGGGAATGCCATTCCGCTTGGCTTCTTACCAAAGCACCTGCCAGAGTAGTTCGGTAGAAGAAACCCCGCATGGAAACGGGAATGCACTATTGATTTTTCCCAACCCGGTAACAGATAAAGTTTCTATCCGTTTGCCAAAAAATCCGACTGCCAAATCCGGTCATTTTGATATTTATGATGCCTATGGAAGACAGGTTGCCACTTCTGTTTTCAACAGCGATGTCCCGCAGAGCATCGAATGGAATGCAAAAGACCTTGTACCGGGAGTTTATTTTTGCCGGTTTCGTTGTGGCAGCGGGTATTTTTACGGAAAGTTTATTGCCGGCGGTACAGAACGGTAAACCTACCCTGACTTTTGCAGATTGTTTTATTCATAATTTCGGACCGGCTAAAAACAAAACCGCCGGTATGTTGTTGCATTAAACTAAAAAGAAATATCTCCCATATATACATTTTTTTCTGTCTTATTTTATTGTTAATACTTTCTATCATACTGCTTTCTGCCTACTACCTGCCGTTTTCAAACAATGTAGAACTTAACCATATAAAATCATGAATTCCAACGACAAAACTATCATGCTGGTGGAAGATAATCCCAGCGATGTAGAACTGACCAAAAGGGCATTGCTAAAAGAGCACATCCTAAACGAAATTATCGTTGCCGAAAACGGACAGGAAGCCCTTGATTATTTGTTTAGAACAGGAAAATATTCCGACAGAGATATTTCGAAGATGCCAGCTCTTATCCTTCTCGACCTAAAGCTACCACTCGTCGACGGGCTTGAAGTATTGAAACGAATAAGAGCCGATGAACGTACACGTAGATTATTGGTTGTTATGCTCACTTCCTCAAGAGAAGAAAAAGACCTGATAAAAGGGTATAACTTAGGTGTAAATAGTTATATTTGCAAACCTGTTGATTTTAATC
The DNA here is from genome assembly GCA_023227965.1 of Lentimicrobiaceae bacterium. Lineage (NCBI taxonomy): Bacteria > Pseudomonadati > Bacteroidota > Bacteroidia > Bacteroidales > Lentimicrobiaceae > Lentimicrobiaceae bacterium. Next base: position 75,505 of record JALOCA010000010.1, read on the forward strand.
AATTTGTCGAAGCAGTTAAATATCTCGGGCTCTATTGGTTAGTTATTAACGAAACGCCCCCTCTTTCAACTATTTAATCTCATATGGAACTACCGCTACATATACTGATTGTCGAAGATAAAGAAAATGACGCAGACTTAATCCTTCATAATATTAAAAAAACCGGCTCCACTATTGTTTCTGAACGTGTGGAAACTGCCGTTGAAATGCTTACAGCCCTTGAAAAACAATCTTGGGATGTTATCATCTGCGATTACAGCTTGCCACAATTTGATGCTCCGGCTGCACTCCGGCTACTCCAAAATTCCGGAAAAGATATTCCTTTTATTGTTGTTTCCGGAACCATAGGCGAAGAAACCGCAGTTGAAATGATGAAAGCCGGTGCACACGACTACCTGATAAAAAACAATCTTACCCGCCTGAACTCAGTTATTTTGCGCGAAATGGCCGAAGCCAAAATAAGGAAAGAACGCAAATATGCCATAGATACCCTGCGCGAAAATGAAAAAAGATATCGCGTTTTTATCAATTCCACCAACGACATGGCATTTTTAAAAAACAAAGATTTTAAATACGTGATTATTAACCGGGCTAATGCACGGTTTTTCGGAAAAGATGAAAAGGGCATCATAGGAAAAACCGATTTCGAACTGATGGGGAAAACGGCTGCCGAACAATGTCGTATATCTGATCGTTTGGCACTCACTTCTGATTCTGTAATCATCAGTGAAGAACATGTTGGCGAAAAAATATATGAAACGCACAAATTCAAAGTGCCCCTGCCCAACGCTACCTTTGGAATTGGGGGCTACATCCGTGATATTACCGAACATAAAAAAGCTCAGGAAGCACTCGAAAAAAGTGAAAAGACATTAGCAAATCTCATAAGTAATTTGCCCGGTTTTATCTACCGCTGTGCCAACGACCCAAACTGGACCATGGAATACCTTAGCGACGGATTTCTGAAGCTCACCGGATATTCCGCTGAAGAAGTCCTGGGCAACAAACGGCTCTCGTTTAACCAAATAATCTTTCCTGACGACAGAAACAGATTGTGGGAAAAATGGCAGATTATCCTGAAAGATCATCAGCTTTTCGAAGATGAATACCATATTATTACTAAAAACGGCACCATCCGAAATGTTTGGGAACGCGGACGGGGAATTTTCCGGGATAACCAATTACTCTATATCGAAGGATTCATCACCGACATCACCGAACGGAAGCAGGCGGAGGAAGACGTAAGACGCGAACGCATCCTGCTTCGTACATTAATTGATAACCTGCCGGATATCATTTATGTAAAAGATAAGGAAGCCCGCAAAGTTGTTGCCAACCGCGCCGATTTAGAATTAACCGGCTACTCTTCCGAAGCCAATCTCATTGGAAAAACCGATATGGAAATCTTTGGCAATGAAGTCGGAATTCGGGGATATACCGACGACATAAGCATCCTGCAAACCGGCAACCCAATAATTAATCGCGAAGAAGATTTTTATGACCCCAAAGGCATTCAACGATGGCTTATTACCTCTAAAATACCTCTGCGCGACGAACTTGGTAATATCATTGGATTAGTCGGCATGGGCCACGACATTACCGAACGTAAAAAAACAGAAAAAGCCTTAATTGAAAGCGAAGAGCGCTTCCGTAGCCTTTACGAAAACGCTACCATTGGTTTGTACCGGACGACTCCCGACGGGCAGATTATGCTTGCAAACCCTACTCTGGTTCAAATGCTCGGGTTCGACTCTCTGGAAGATTTGAAAAAACGGAATATTTCCGAAGAAGGCTACGCATTAGATTATCAACGCAAAACCTTTCAGGATACTATTGAAAAACAAGGATATGTTCACGGATTGGAATATGCCTGGAAACGCAAAGACGGCACCAATATCTTTATTCGCGAAAGTTCCCGGCTCATCCAGGATAAAAATGGCAAATCCCTGTATTACGAAGGGACAGTGGAAGACATTACCGAAAGCAAACATGCCGAACAATTACAAAAAGTGCTGTTCAATATTTCGAATGCGGCAATTTCCACCAACAACCTGAAAGAACTAATTGAAACAATAAAGCAGCAACTTAGTACACTCCTTGATACAAGCAACTTTTATGTCGCTTTTTATGATGAAACTACAGGAATGTTTTCTTCCCCTTATTATAGCGATGAGAAAGATGCTATCGAAACCTGGCCTGCCGAAAAATCGCTTACCGGTTGTATTATAAAATATAATAAGCCAATGCTTATAACCGATAAGGAATATCTTGAAATGAATAAAAAAGGGGAAGTTAATCTTATCGGCGAACCTTCTAAAATCTGGCTTGGCGTCCCGTTACAAGTAGAGGGTAAAGCAATAGGAGCCTTTGTTGTACAAAGCTATGATGATGTCAATGCTTACAGCGAGAAAGACAAAAATACCCTTGAATTTGTTTCACACCAAATCAGCATTGCTATTCAACGTACTAAAGCAATGCAGGATTTAAAAGCAGCCCTCGCCAAAGCCGAAGAAAGCGATAGGCTAAAATCTGCTTTTCTTGCCAACATGTCGCACGAAATACGCACGCCCATGAACGGAATTCTTGGTTTTGCCGATCTGTTGAACGACGATTCTATCCCGCCCGATGAAAAACGTCGTTTTATCAACATTATCAAAAACAACGGACAGCATCTTCTTTCAATTATCAACGATATCATTGATATTTCAAAAATCGACAGCAATCAGCTTAAAATAACTAACGTAAATTTCAACCTGAACCATTTGCTCGACGAGTTATTCATTGCGTATCAAAACGAAATTGTTCAGAAAGGGAAAACGGAAATTACCCTGCAACTCGACAAGACGTTACCGGATGCACAAAGTCAAATTATTTCTGATAATATTCGCTTACGGCAAATTCTGTTCAATCTGATAAGCAATAGCCTTAAATTCACTAAAAGTGGATTTATCCGTTTTGGTTATTCCCTTTCGGAAAACAACCTGCAATTTTTTGTTAGTGATACTGGAAAAGGCATTGCCAAAGATAAACAATCCATCATCTTTGAACGTTTTAGACAAGAAGAAGAAACCCATACCCGGCAGTTTGGGGGTACAGGTTTAGGGTTATCCATTTCTAAAGCGCTGATCGAACTGATGGGAGGAAAAATATGGCTGACTTCAGAAGAAAGAGAAGGCTCGGCTTTCTATTTTACCATTCCATACACTCCTTTCGTAGCCCAACCGGAACCAAGTCGTGAAAAGAGCCATCAAAAAAACGATTTCGATTTTAGCGACAAAACCATTTTGGTAGCGGACGATGTTCCGGTTAATCTCGATTTAGTTAAGGTATATCTGAAAAAAACGCAAGCCTCCCTGCTTTTTGCCAACGATGGTAAGGAAGCTCTCGAAATCTGCAAAAACAATCCGGCGGTGGATTTGGTTTTGATGGATATTCAAATGCCGGTGATGAACGGATATGAAGCTACCCGCGAGATACGCAAGCTCAATAAAGATTTGCCGGTAATCGCTTTTACGGCTTATGTTTTTGCTAACGATAAGGTTCAGTGTCTCGAAGCCGGATGCAACGATTTTATCCCAAAACCTATGGATAAAAACCTTCTTCTGAAAATGTTGAGTAAATATTTATAAAATCAGAATTTGCCATGTCTGGAAAAAAGAAATTTGCTAATATTACCAGTCTGCGAAACATTGTATTCCTATCGGGCGCCATGGTGCTACTGACAGGTTTGGTTACACTTGCCGGATGGATAAGCGGAAATTTGGCGCTTGCCGGAATTAGCGATAACTATATTCCCACGTCTTTTGCCTCCGCCATTTGCTTTATACTGCTGGGATCTATTTTATGTTTGGGGATTTGTTATTCATGCCAAAAAAAAACCAGAATCGTTATTGCCGTAATCATTACAATTATGGCTGTTTATGGTTTTTTGCAATTTAGCAGCGTTTTCTTTCATGCCGACTTTTTCATTGATCATCTTTTATTCCCTGTCCGGGGGAAAATAGACAATTTTCCCATCAACCGAATGTCGCCTTATACGGGTCTGTTATTCTTTATCAGCAATACGGCAATGTTGGTTAAACTATTTGGCAAAAACAAAATTTTATCGCTGAGTGTAGTTGGCACTTTGGGATTGATCATTGCTTTCGCCGGATTCCTGGCAGGATTAGGATATATTTTTGGAACCCCTTTTTTATATTCAGGCAACCTAATACCTATGGCAGCGCCCACCGCTTTTTGTTTTCTGTTTCTGGGATGCGGACTGATTGCCATATCGGGAAGCCGGACGTTTGTCCTGCGTCATTTCAGCGGAAATACGGCAAGCGCCAGGGTGCTGCGAACCATTCTTCCACTCATCGTGGCTGGAATTCTGTTCGACAGCTTTCTTCAACATTTTCTCACCAGTTATCTCCATATCAATCCGGCTCTGCTTTTGGCTTTGCTTACCATCATCCTGGTCATTTTAACCAGCATTGTCATTATTAATGTTACCCGTATCATTTTCCGGAATGCCGACAAAGAGGAGGGAAAACGTATTCTTGCCGAAAAAGCATTACGCGAAAGCGAAGAAAAATTCCGTGCCATTTTCGAGAATAATTCTTCGGCTCTTGCCATTATTGAGCCGGATACTACTATTTCGATGGTCAACGATGCCTATTGCCTGATGAGCGGCTATAGCCACGAAGAGGTCGTAGGCATGAGTTGGACCCTGCACATCCCTCCCGGAGATCTTGAAAGGCTGAAGGAATATAACCGGATACGGCTTACTAATCCGAATGAAGCTCCCGATAAGTATGAATTTATGTTCTATCATAAAAACGGAAAAATAAAACATGGGCTGATGTCGGTGGCAATGATTAAAAGTTATCGTAAAATCATTGTTTCCTTTACCGACATCACCGAACGCAAACAAAACGAACTGGAACTCCTGAAATATTCCGAAGAACTAAAAGAAAGCAATGCCACCAAAGATAAATTTTTCTCCATCATTGCCCACGATCTGAAAAGCCCGTTTAATTCCATCATCGGATTTTCGGAATTGCTGATGGAAAACTATCGCGAGTATAGCGAAAAGGAAATTGAGGACAGCCTGAATACGATAAAGAAGTCTTCGCGCCAGGCATACGATTTGCTCGAAAATCTCCTCGTTTGGGCACGCTCCCAAACCGGCAAAATTGATTTTCGTCCCGAAACGTTTGCTTTATCTCAGGACATCAGCAATACTCTTGCCATTGCCCGCAGCATTGCCGGCAAGAAAAACATCCAAATTATCAATAATATTCAGGAGCCTTGTCTGGTTTATGCCGATAAAAACATGCTAAATACCATTTTGCGCAACCTGCTTGCCAATGCTATTAAATATACTCCCCGTAACGGTAGCATCATTATAGACTGCCGCCAACGTAACGGCAACATCGAATTTTTGGTGAAAGACAATGGCATCGGCATCCCCAAACAAAATATCGGACAACTTTTCAGGATCGACAGCAAATACAGTACTCCCGGCACCGAAAAAGAACAGGGAACCGGCTTGGGGCTTATCCTTTGCCGTGAATTTGTGGAAAAACACGGCGGAAAAATATGGGCGGAAAGCGAAGAAGGCAAAGGCAGCGCTTTCAGTTTCACCCTTCCTCTTCATTGATGATTTTACAGTCTCCCCCGACGCAGTTCCTATGTAAAAGGGATTGGAAATGCCATTTATTTTCGCGGAAAGCGTAAACGAAGGGCACGGCAAGCTTTCACCATCGTGTGAAAGTCCAAACGAGAGCTGCGGCAGGCTTTCACATCGTGTGAATGTCCAAACGAGAGTTGCGGCAAGCTTTCACCATCGTGTGAATGTTCAAACGAGAGTTGCGGCAAGCTTTCGTACCTCCGTGAATAAAATTACGGGCATACAAGCCTAAAACCTGCAGATTTTGAAAGAGTTTTAACAATCCATAACTTGTATTCCTTACAGTTATCCGAAAATTTTTATTTTTGCACCATTTCGGTAAAAATTGCAGCGTATGGAAAACAAACCTGTTAAATGAATGACCCTGGGGCAAGCCCCGAGGAATTCTCTTGAGTAAAAAAATATTTTTTGATGTACCCCTTCCATGATCGTTGCCATCTTTTTTTCCACCAACCTTATTCTTCCGGATAGGGGCACGAGATAAAAAGTGTTCTGCAACGCATGACTGTGGTTCCAGAAGTTATGAAAGTGGGAGAAGAAAAACATTATTTTTTTTAACCCGAACTCAGGTTCCTACTTCCCTTACAGAAATAGCAACTGCAATTATCTCGAAGTAAAAACCGTTTTTACCGTAAGATAACCTGGGTAGCTTAAGGGATAACTGCCAATCATAATAGTAGGTTTTAGCTGCATCATCATCCGGGTGGGTTTGTTGCCTGCACTTGCAAGGTTCAGCCCGAAATTGATTATTGCATCAGCAGTTTTGCCTTTCAGCACTTTTTTCAGATCAACGCTGGCATTTACCGGGATTGCTTTGATACCTTTTGCAGGAATGGTTACCTGTTGGTTAACGGCGCCACTCAGCATCTGGATGTCGTCAATAAACAGTATCCAATCCATTTTACTTAATCCTGCCGCAGAAGTGTTGGGATTCCGGACATCTACATTTAAGGTAAAGGTTAGCGGAAAACTGTTGGCGGCAACAGCCGTAAGCAGACGCTGGGCATCCATAAGACTCAGGTCTTTTACTGCTTTTGCATTTTGTACGTTAATACCTGCCAGTTTTAAATTTGTAACCGAGCCCAGTCGGAATTCGCATTTTGTTAAGTTTGCCATTTTTTCAGCCTGCTGCAACACATCGCAAGCCGTGAAAATAGATGCCATCAGTACTGGCAATATGATTAGTAGTATTTTACTATACAAGTTCCGCATAAAAAAATTTCCTGTAAAAGTAAACAAAAGTTAACGTATTGCCGAAAATATGTAATTTCGCTTTCAAAAAACAAATTGAAACTTTTAAATCTGATCTTATGATAAAAAAACTTTTTACAGTTGTGGCAGCCATTGTTCTGCTGGTGGGAATAAGCAGTTGCCATACAAAGACAAAAAACGCCGAAGGCAGTGCTGATTCACTTAAAACAGATACCATTATGCAAAAAAAATTAGCGGGTTTTGCCACCGTACGGCTTACTACCGACCTTTCCCAACTTTCGGAAAAGGAAAAACTGATGATTCCCCTGCTGATAGAAGTTGCGCAGATAATGGACGAACTGTACTGGCAACAATCTTTTGGCGACAAAGCTAAGTTGTTCAGCAGCATTGCCGACGAATCCACCCGCAAGTTTGCCGGAATTAACTACGGCCCCTGGGAACGTCTTAACGACAATAAACCTTTTATTCCTTCTTATGGTGAAAAACCCCTTGGCGCCACTTTTTATCCTGCCGACATGACCAAGGAAGAATTTGAAAAACTGAGTAACAAGGATAAGACCAGTCTTTACACGGTAATCCGCCGCAATGCCGACCGCAGCCTTAAGGTGGTGTGGTATCACGACGAATACAGGGAAAAGCTGCTGCAAGCTTCCGACCTGATTAAAAAAGCTGCCATCCTTGCCGAAGACACCGGGCTGAAAAGATACCTTGAAATGCGTGCCGAAGCACTGTTAACTTCAAACTACCAACCCAGCGATTTTGCATGGATGGATATGAAAACCAATAAAATTGATTTTGTCGTTGGACCTATCGAAAATTACGAAGATGCACTATTTGGCTACAAAGCTGCCTTCGAATCTTTTGTTTTGGTTAAAGATATAGAATGGAGCAAAAAACTTGAAAAATACCTCTCTTTCCTTCCTATGCTTCAGAATGCTCTTCCGGTGGAAGCCAAATACAAAAAGGAAAAACCAGCAACCTCGTCCGACCTGGGCGTTTACGATGCAATCTACTATGCAGGCGATTGTAACAGCGGAAGCAAAACCATCGCTATCAATCTTCCAAACGACGAACAGGTACAGTTGAAAAAAGGTTCACGCCGCCTGCAACTGAAAAATTCAATGAAAGCCAAATTCGACAATATCCTGGTGCCTATTGCCGATAAACTTATTGATCCTTCACAAAAAGCAAACATAAAATTCGATGCTTTCTTTAACAATGTGATGTTCCACGAAGTAGCACACGGATTGGGAGTTAAAAACACCATCAACGGAAAAGGCACCGTTCGCGAAGCCATGAAGGACACCTACTCTTCGTTTGAAGAAGCCAAAGCCGATATACTCGGACTCTTCATGGCTACTCAACTCATCGAAAAAGGAGAAATAAAGAACATATCAGCCGAAGATTGTTACGTAACTTTCATTGCCGGAATATTCCGCTCGGTACGTTTTGGCGCAGCAAGTTCGCATGGCAAAGCCAACATGATGTGTTTTAACTTTTTTGAACAAAAAGGCGCCTTTACTCGAAATGCCGACGGAACTTACAAAGTTGATTTTGCAAAAACAAAAACAGCCGTTGACCAATGGGCTGCCTATGTCCTGCATTTTGAAGCCAATGGCGATTACATTGGTGCAGTAAAATACCTGCAGACTAACGGCATCATCCGCCAGGGGCTCCAAAAGGATCTGGACAGCTTTGCCACCACCAACATTCCTGTGGATGTAGTGTTCGAGCAAGGTTTGTCGGTATTGCAGCTTCAATAAATAAGTTGCAATACCTAAAAATTGTGTTCGTGAACGTACAACTCCAAAACGTCAGCGAACACATTTTTTTGTAACTGTTTTTTAACTTTATGAAATAACAGATGTTATTGTTCGTGGTATAATTTTGGATAATCAAACTTTTTTTAATATTTATTAACTCCATCAATTTATGAACCGAGCATGTTCGTTAAACACAAACACGGATGAAAATCTCACATGCGAGTTCCATCCGACCTTAATTTAAAATTATTTACGGATGAAAAAACTTTTTTTAATTATTGTTTCTGCTCTTTTACTGGGAGCAAAAGGATTTACGGCAAGTTTGCCCGATGAGGGCATGTGGTTGCCCATGTTTATTGAAAGGCTCAATTACGTGGACATGCATAAAATGGGGCTGCAATTAACCCCTGAAGAATTATACAGCATCAACCATTCCAGTTTAAAAGATGCTATCGTGGGTCTGGCAGAAGGTTCCGCTCCTAACGGTTATTTCTGTACTGCCGAAGTAGTTTCTTCGCAGGGACTTCTTTTTACTAATCATCACTGTGGCTTTGGTTCCATTCAGGAACACAGCTCCCTCGACCACGACTATCTTACCGAAGGGTTCTGGGCTATGAAAAATGAAGAAGAACTGCCCAACGAAGGCATGACCGCTTCTTTCCTGGTTCGCATGGAAGATGTTACCGCACAAGTGCTGGCAAACGTAAAAGACAACATGAGCGATGTTGACCGTAGCACTGAAATAAAAAAAGTCATCAGCGAACTGAAGAAAAAAGCTTCGGAAGACGGGAAATACGAAGTAGCACTGAAAAGTTTTTTTTCCGGAAATGAATACTATATGTTTGTTTATAAAACCTATCGCGACATCCGCCTGGTAGGAGCACCTCCTTCTTCCATCGGGAAATTTGGCGGCGACACCGACAACTGGATGTGGCCCCGCCACACCGGCGATTTCAGCATCCTGCGTATCTATTCTTCACCCAATGGCGAACCCGCGAATTATTCTAAGGAAAATGTTCCCATGAAAACCGAATACCATCTGCCCATTTCCCTTAAGGGTGTTAATAAAGATGACTTTGCCATGATTTGGGGCTACCCGGGAGGTACCGAACGTTTCCTTACTTCTTATGGCGTAAAATTTACCCTCGAAGGGCAGAATCCAACTTTAATCGGAATCTGGGATAAACAACTGGCAAGCTGGAAAGAAGACATGGATGCAAGCGACGAAGTACGCATTAAATATTCGTCGAAATATTTTGGTATTTCCAATGGATGGAAAATGATGATCGGACAGGACCGCATGCTTAAACGGCTGAAAGTAATTGACCGTAAACAACAACAGGAAAATGAACTTATGGCATGGATTAATGCCGACGAACAACGAAAGGCAAAATACGGAACTTGTTTGCAGGATATTTCGGCAGCATATGCACAGGTGGAAAAATCTTATAAGCCCTTGTATTATTACGCTGTTGCCGGAATGAGCGGAATCGAATTGATAGATTTTACCCAGGAATTTGCCCAACTACAAGCCCTTCTCGAACAGGATAAAAAAGACCATACCAAAAAACTTCTTGGAGTAAATGTTAGCATGGTTTATTATTTATTTCATAAAGATTCAAAGGAAAATGCAAAAGCTATTGATGAAACCATTGCCGGGCTGAAAGAAGCTATCCAGAAACATTTCAAGGACTATAATATGCCCACCGACCGCAAGACTTTCGCAATAATGATGGAACTGCTTTACAATGACCTTCCGAAAGAAAACCACATTGCCGCCTTTGCGGATGTGGAAAAGAAATTTAAAGGAGACTTTAAAGCCTATGCCGATTACGTGTACAGCCATTCCATTTTTGCTACCGAAGAAAAACTGAACACTTTTCTTGCCAAACCCAGCGCTAAGAAATTGGAAAATGACCCCGCCATGGTACTGATGAGCCAGATGATGGAATCCCAAATGAAATACGGACAGGAATTCAGCCAGGCACAAAAATCGAAAACCAAAGCAGAACGCCTGTTTACAGCAGCTCTTCGCGAAATGAATCCCGGGAAAAACTGGTATCCCGATGCCAATTCTACCATGCGTTTTACCTATGGTAAGATTAAGGATTATTTTCCTGCTGATGCCGTTCATTACGATTATATCACCACACTGAAAGGGGTAATGGAAAAAGAAGACCCCACCAACGAAGAATTTGTTGTTTCGCAAAAACTGAAAGACCTATATGCCAAAAAAGACTATGGTCGCTATGCAACACCCAACGGTGATATGATTACCTGTTTCCTTACCACCAACGACATCACCGGAGGCAATTCCGGCAGCCCGGTAATGAATGCCAATGGCGAACTGATAGGCTTGGCTTTCGATGGCAACTGGGAAGCCATGAGTGGTGACATAGCTTACGAAACCGAATACCAGCGCACCATCTGCGTTGATATCCGCTATGTGCTGTTTGTTATTGACAAATATGCCGGAGCTAAAAATATTATCAATGAATTAACCATACGTGAATAGTTGTTTAGAGTACACTGTTCTTTTGCCGCCTCCGGTTTTCGGGGGCGGTTTTTTTTTGTTAGAAAAGTAGAGAAATAAAGCTATTGGCTAAAGAAAATTTATCCATGAAGTTTTTCTTCTATGCATCATTCCGCACTTGGAGTGGCTTGTAAAACTTTCCTACACTTCATTCTTTCATAGAAATTGCGTCCGAAAATAAATTCCATCCATCAAATTTCAATCAACTTCCCTATCACCCCAAATAGTTATCTACCAACTCACGCACACATCCTTCCCCGCCTTTTTTTTCAAGAATAATTTTGGCTTTGTTTTTTATGGCTTTCACCGCATCAGCAGGACAAACACTAAGCGCCCCGGCATCAAAAATTTCCAGATCAACCAGGTCGTCGCCTACGTACATCACGTTTTCATATTGTAGTTGCAGCTCCTTTAACCAGCCGTCAACGATTTCTTTTTTAGGTGTGAAACCAACGTAGCAATATTGTGCCCCAAGTAACTTAGCACGGCTTTCGATGAGGTTGTGGTTTTTGCCAGCACTGATAAATCCAACGGTAAATCCTTTTTTTACAAGCGATTTTATTGCAAGACCGTCTTTGGTATCAAATTTTTTAAACTCGTCGCCGTTTTCGGTGTAGTACATTCCGCCGTCGGTAAGTACACCGTCAACGTCGAGCAGCAGCATTTTTATGGTGTGCGGGTGCATAAGTCGGACAACTTCGGGCGAAACGGTTTTGAAAAAGTTAATCCCTTCATCGGAAGAGGCAAATTTTTCAACATCTGTTACATTGGTAAACACCTGTGCCTCGGGAGGCGAAAGCAGTAAAAATCCTGATAAATTATATTCGCCTGTTGGTGTAAAGCTCAGTGGCAATTCAATCGCATTTTCTTCAACGAGCAAAGGATTTTCGGCATTGAAACCAAAGGATGAAACTGAAGCTGTAACCTTTTTCCTATCCGAAACAGCCATGCTGATGCCCTTTTGAATAGATTCAACTGTAACGCAAGGCATACCGGCATAGAGGGTGATGATGCAGCCTGGCTGGGAAGAAAATAGTGAGCGGGGTAAATTTTCGTCTGAAATGTCGTTTGTAATTAGTGTTTTAAAACCATAATCGTTGCATCTAACAGCGATTATTTCACTGCCGGTAAGCACAATTACGTTCTCTTTTCCTATACAGGAAGCCACTTTTATGGCAGAAAAAAGGAAAAAAGGAATTCCTTTCAACGGACGGATAAACGCCTGCTCATACAATTGCGGGGCTAAAATTACAGCACAGGTTTTCATATTATTTTATCTGATAGGCAAAAATATACTTTTATTTTAAACTGTTCCCTTACAACCGGCAATTAAAATGAAGTTATAATGCAAATCAAGGGTTAAAAATAATAAGATATGAAAATTAATCAAATTACAGAAAAGATCATAGGATGTGCAATAGAAGTACATAAAAATCTTGGTCATGGTTTGCTTGAATTAGCGTATGAGAAAATGTATAATTTTTGAATTAAGAAGTGCAGGATGGAAAGCAGAAAAACAAATTGCTGTTCCTGTGATTTATAAAGATATAAATATTAAGCTCCGTGGTTCTCCGTACAAGTTAAAATATTATAACACAAAGAAAAAACAAACCTTAGTGCTACTTCGTGCCTTCGTGGTTTATATTTTTTAACCACTAAGAGCACCAAAAAACACAAAGAAAAAACAAACCTTAGTGCTACTTCGTGCCTCCGTGGTTTATATTTTTTTAACCACTAAGAGCACCAAAAAACACAAAGAAAAAAAAACCTTAGTGCTGCTTCATGCCTCCGTGGTTTACCCGGCTGAGCAATAAGCTCGGAACATAGCGGAAATTGCATTTCCACAATTATATTAAAATAAAAATATGCCGGCAACTAATCAAATAAAAGATCAATATGCCACTCAGCGGGGGGAGGAAGGTTAGGAGTGGTCTCATTCTTTCATCATTTTCGTAGTTCCTAAAGTCCTGCCTTTATAAACTATCCTTAGCAGATACATCCCCGGTTGCCATGCGGATACATCCATAGTAAGAGATTGGCTCTGCCCGGAAAGAGGCTCACCACTTATCATTCTGCCATTGATATCATAAACCTGCAGACAGGCTCCATCCCAGCGGTGGTATGCCTGGGTTACCTGTATGCCTTGT
>JALOCA010000011.1 GCA_023227965.1 Lentimicrobiaceae bacterium
ACGAAATCAAAACTTTCGTCATTGAACGGAAATTTGAAATCTTCAGCCTGGGTTTCACCTTTAGCATTGTACAACTTATTGTAAATGTCAACATAATGGAAACGGAAATTGGGATGTTGTTTGCGGAAATGTGTGTTGCACCATCTTATCCCTTTCTTTACAATATCAAACCCATCGTACGTTCCTTCTGTGTTGAGGTAAGAAACCAGCGGTATCGCCATCCGTCCAACACCACAGCCAACATCCAGCACTTTATGATTGGGTTGTAGCCCGCAATATTTTTTAAAATATTCCAGAAATTGCTCTCCCTGCACAATATAATTTCCTCTTCCTGTAAAAATCAATCCTTTGGGAGGCACAAGCGGATGTCGCTTCCGTGTTATTTTTTCGAAAATATCAATCGGTAAGTAATAATATTTTCTGATAATATATCGTAAATCGGAGTTTACAGCATAATACAATCGTCTTTTTAAGCCCATCTTTTAAGTTTTAATATAATAAAAAGTGTAGTAAACAGGAATATGCTTATAAGCGAAATAAGAAATGCTACTTCAACAGGTTTCACCTCAAATTGGAATTCGACAATATTTCTTCCGGCAGAAATTGGTACCGACATAAACAATAAATTAGAAGTGATTATTGGTACGGATTTATTATTTACAGTTGCTTTCCATCCATTGAAATTACTTTGTAGTAAAGTTAACATTTGCGGTTCGGAAGTTTGAGCAGTAATTATCATTTTTTCAGGTGAAAAAGAGCTAAAATAAGCTGAATCGTTTAAAGTTTGTTTTAAAGTGTCGCTATATTTTATGCACAATGAGTCGAGAATAAAAAGTGTTTTGCTTGAAAAATTACCGGAATTGTATTGATTTTTAAGTGATGAAAGTGGTTTTAGGTCAGAAGATAAATAAACCGGAATGTTTTGTGTAATGGAATCGAGCAAACGTGGAAAACTGTCGGTAAGCATTTCGTATCCGTAAAAACGGAAAGGTGTAAAACCTTCTTTCCCAATTTGTTTGTAAAAGATATTCATGTTTTTCCAAAAAATGGCTTTGCTTTTACTTTGGTCTGTGTTTTTGGATACGCTATGATTTGCAGGAATAGGAAACTGATTGGGGAATGTTTTTTCAACTTCCGAAACTTCTTTGGTAGTTATGTAAGCATGAGTAGTATATGGTGTTACTAATCTGGCGCAGACAACGGTTTCTGCTATAGTAAAAAGTAAAATTGCAGAAAGTAAAACTGCCGGTTTCTTTAACCTTGTTATGATAAAAATCAGGGTTATAATAAAAATAGCCTGGATGATTCCCTGGGAAAAAATATGTTCGTGAATCGTTGAATAATTTATTTCCCGGAAAAATCCGCTTTTAAGGAAATAAGGCAAATCCATCGTATAGAAACATAGTTGATATACCGGAAATATTATAATAATTCCAAGCAATGTGAAAGATATGTATTTAATTTTACTTTTATACTTTTCCGGCTGTTGAAAAAAGCATTGCAAGGCATCAGAAGCAAAAACCAAAAATCCCAGAATTGTAAAATACCTAAACAAACCGGGAAACCGGAAGAGGTTCATTAAAGGAATATTATGATAAAGCCATTCTCTTACAGGTAAGTATTTACCCATTGCTGCCAAAAGGCTCCCCGCTCCGAAAACCATCAATACCCAAATGAAGCGTTTATGTTTTATGGTCAACGAAACAAAAAAGAAAACAAGCATTAGTAGCCCCATGTAAATATCTGCCATCGAAATATCTGTATCAAAATACGCTTTATTTTTTGCCAGAGCATAAGGAAGAATCAACGAAATAAAAGCTCGTGGAGAAACTGGAAACAATTGTGCCGATGCCAGGTCAACCCCGGCACCTCTCGACAAGTATGGCAATACACCATAAACAGATATAATTGTTATACAGCTCATCAGCAATGCCATTACTCCCGATAATACCGTAAAAAGGAAAAAACGAAGCGCCCCTTTATTGTCTTTTTTTTCTTTGATCAAAACATATATTCCTCCTAACAAAAGCAATGCGGTGAAATACAGTAAAATGAAAGAAAAAGCCGGGTAACCTCCGGTAACCAGTAAAAAAGCAAACAGGGCTAATTTCAGGGAATTATAAAAATTTTTCTGATGATACAGGTCAATAAAAGCACCAATGATGAAAGGAATCCATGTACCACTGATTATGTAAGTAAGATGTTGCGAATTACCGATAAAAAACCCGGACAAAATATAGGAAATGGCTGCGATAAGTGCCACACTTTTTTGCATTTTCAATTTGCCGATAAGTTGATAAAATCCCACACCAGCAATGAAAATATGTAGAATAAATTCAAATGCAATAGAATAGATGTTATACCCAAAACAATAGCCAATGATCCAGGCGAAAGGATACCAGCATCCGCTCTGCGGGTCGGCATGAATAGGCTGCCCGAATGCAGAATAAGGATTCCATAACGGCAACAGATGCTGCTGAAGGCTTTCGCCCACAAAATACCGCCAGGGCAGGTAACAATCAATCATATCATATTTTACGCAGTATTGGAACGATGCTACCGACCAGTATCCTGCAACGGTTACAAGCAAAAGAACAATGTAAGGGTTTGAAAAAACATTTTGTATATGTTTTTTTATTTCCTGCATAGGCTAAATTAGTTTAATACCGTTTTTAAAACCGGAAGAGATTTTACCTCTCTAAAACCTGGCAAATGTATGCGAAAATATGCAATTAGCTTTTCGAGAAGCAAAGTGCGTTCGGCATACGAAAGCTGAAATTCCTTTTCCGGGGAAGAAATAAACCGGAAAAATATACCGGAAAGCCTTGGTGGCAAATAGTCTTCATCAACCGGAACTACCGGCTGGAATTTTCCCTCGTTCAGGTTAAATATGCAATTCCCTTCCGAATAGTTTAAAGCAGGAAAAAATCCGAGAAAACGGGAAATCCTGAGCATAAAATAAAGATGAAAAGAAGCCACACTTTCTTTTGTAGTGTCTAATTCAATGATTGTATCGTAAATGAATTGAAAAAACGGCGGGTTGGCTTCGTGCTCCCTTACCGAGTTAATCAGTATTTCGTTAAGGAAAAAAACGATTGCGTTTTTTTTCATATCGAAAGGCAGGGATTGAAACACATATGCAGATTTGATTTCTTTAGGATGTTGTATCTCGGTGTTTTCACTAAAATATACCTCCATTTCGAGTAATGAAAGATGCTCAAGCAGGTTACTTTTTGTTTTGGAGCGTCTGCTACGCATCCCTTTGAATAGATAGGTTTGCAACCCTAATTGCTCGGTATAAATTTTGGCAATAACACTGGTTTCGGAATATTTAATCCGGCTGAGTACAATTCCCCGTGTTGAAATCAGCGTTTTGATAAGAAAAGAATTTATCAGGTGGTTTCTTTGATCAAATACAGAGGGCGGGCTTTAACTTCGTTAAAAATGCGTGCAATATATTCTCCTATAATTCCCAAGCTCAGTAATTGAAATCCTCCGATTATCAATACCGACAGCAAAATTGATGTCCAGCCGGGAATGGTTTTGCCGGAAAAATATTCTACAATTGCATAAATTGCATAGATAATGCCAAAAAGAAAAATCAATAACCCTACGTAAAAAGCCATGCGTAAAGGCTTGGAAGAAAAGGCAGTTATCCCGTTCAAACCAAGACTCAGCATTTTTTTCAGGGTATATTTTGAAGAACCGGCATTACGTTCGGAGGCTGTATAAGAGAGGTAAGTTTGTTTAAATCCTACCCAGTTAACCATTCCCCGTGTAAACCGGTTTCTTTCACGCATTTGTAGAAAAGCTTCCAGTGCTTTGGCACTTACCAGCCTGAAGTCGGCGGATGAGGGTTCTATCGGAAAATCGGAGAGGGTGTTTAAAAATTTATAAAACCATCGGGAGGAGATGCTTTTAAAGTAACCATTTCCTTTGGTTTCCATACGTCTGGTATTCACTACGTCGAAACCTTGTAAATACAGTTCGTACATTTCTTTAATTAGTTCGGGCGGGTGTTGCAGGTCGGCATCCATCATCGCCACTGTTTTTCCCTTTGCCGACTCCAATCCGGCAGTTAATGCTGCCTGATGGCCAAAATTTCTTGATAAAGAAATTCCTTTTACATGTTTGTCGTCGCTGCTGATTTTTTTGATTATGGAAAAAGAAGTATCTGTGCTACCATCGTCCACGAAAATTATCTCGTAATTATTTGAAATAGTATTGGTAATTTTAGTCAGCTTTTCGTAAAGCGGAATAAGGTTTGGTTCTTCGTTGAATAACGGAACTACGATGGACAAAACAGGTTGTATATCCATAAAAGGAGTATGGGTTAAAACAGGAAGTAAAAATAGAAAGAAATCCGGTTATTTAATCACCAGAATTTTTGTTACCAATGTTTTTGACCCATTTTTGTCGGAGGCAAACACAAGATAGACTCCGGAATGTGCTCTGCTGCCATCAAAGTTTTTCCCTTTCCAAATTGCCCGGCTTCCGTTGGCTTTAGTTGAATATACCAGATTACCTGCTATATCGGTTATTTTAACATCCGAATTATCTGCCAATCCATCGATAGTAATTGAACCATTAAATCCTTCACGAACGGGGTTGGGATATGCATATACTTTGGTAGTGTCATTGTCTGGGCTGGCAGCTGTTCCTTTATAGGAAACTATTCCTTTGCTTGTTCCGAAGAAAACTTCTCCGTCAGCATCAATAGCTATTGAAGAAATGGTATTCGCTAATATTGGGCTTTCCTCTTCAGTAAAATGACTAACTTGTTTGGTGCCGTCTGAAGACATCAGGAATGCTCCTGATTTTTCCGTGCCAAACCATTTGCGGTTGGCTCCATCTATGGCGATGGCGTTCACAGATTCCGTTTCGAGCAGATACTGCCAGTAACCACCCACTTCGAGCAAGATTTTTTGCGCATCAAAATTTTGACCTGTAAATACGTTTTCAGGGGAATAGAACACTATAACTCCCTTATCTGTTCCCACCCAAATGGCACCATCTCTGTCCTGTGCAATACTATAAATAAAATTACCCGGAATATTTCCGTTACCGATTATTGAGGTTAATCTTTTCACCTGAGTATTGGCAGCATTAACAACCAGGATGTTATTGCTTCGGGTAAGTATCCATTTTTGTCCGTAATTGTCCACCAATAATGCTCCTAAGTCCAGTCCACCTAATGCCGAGCCCAGATCGTAAGAAGTCCAGATTCCGTTGGGTGTACGTTTTGATAAGGCAATATCTGCATGTGAACAAATTACCCATAAATTATTTTCATTGTCAAAACAAACACCACCCACCATAATGTATTTGTTCTCAATGTTTTCTCTTTGCAGAGTGCTGTTATGGCTGTCGTAAATTTCGGTGAGGGCACCATCGGTAAGTTCCAGCAAGCCCTTATCCCAGGTTCCGACATAGGCTTTGTTGGGGTTGGTGGGATTGACGGCTACACAAACAAAATCGGTAATAGTATCGAATGTATTGTCGGTATCGGAGTTAAATGATTGCCATTTGTTATTTGTAAAAGCATATATACCAGCCCTATTCCATGTTTTTGCCCAGGATTGGGTATGCCCTCCGGAAACTACCCACACATTATTACCTTTAGCATTCATGGCATAAACGTTCGTAGAGGCAGGTCCGTTAAGCAGATATTGTTTGTAACTCCACTTGTCGTAGTTTTTAATCAATCCATATCTATTGTCGGCTATCCAAATATTTCCGTCAGTGTCTATATGAACATCTTTGGGTCTTGGCCAAATTGATCCCAATCCATCATAAGAATAAATTCTTTGTATCAATGAATCATTGGTATTGGTAATATCAACAAACCCGTCACCGCATTTAACAAGCTTATCTAAAAAAACTTTTACGCTATTATATCGTGCTTGGTTGGTTGTGAATACTTTATCCCATTTGCCCTCAGTTTTTTTATACATCATATCTGAAGCAGAATCGTTAATACTTTGATTTGCATAAATACATCCATTAAAAAAAACTATCGCATTGTATTTTTGGTCAGGGAGTTCGATTGTGGTATCCCTGGTCCAAGAAGTATAGCTCGAAATATAGGGATTGTTATAATCCGCATAAAAAAGTCCGTTCTCGGTAGCCGCCCAGATGATAGAGTCCGTAGTGTTTAATGTAACATCCAGTACGTTGACCTGACTCCCGTTGTCTCCGATATACCAGGTATCTTTAATTTCCTCACGTTCCACATCCAACACAACAATACCAAAACCACAGCATAAATAAGCATATTTACCAACAAATTGAATCTTGTTAATGGTTTTATTACCTAAAATTTCTTTGCGTTTTATATCTGAGATATTGATAATGGTACCATTTTTAATCAGATCAATATTAGTATTGGCATATGCAACGAGCAGTGTATTTTGCTCCTTATTGTAAGATATCCAACTGATTCCTACATCAGATAATCCATTGACTTTTGTTAATCGGCTGATACTGTTATCGGATGTATTGAATGAAAATAGCCCTTGGTAAGTAGCACAATATATTTCCGGTGACACTTCGGCTACTGATAAACACTTGTTATAGGGAAGATGATCACGCCATTGGTCAATTCCTATTTCCTGTGCTAAAGCCGATAAGGATAGGGAAATTAATACCAAAACAATAAAAAATGGTTTAAATTTTTGCATATAGAAAATTTAAGACTACAATAGTACAACACTTTACCGAAAGTAAAACTGTTTTTTTATCGAATTATTGTAATGAAATTATAAAAAAGGCTGTTTTACCAGGCATAAAACGTTTTTGTAACCCAAATTTATAGTGATACGACTTATGAATTTATAGTTGAAAAAGAACCGCTTAATAATAATCAACTACTTGCGTATTGAACTTATCCGGAGAATTTATTGTAAAACTACAACGGCATTTAGCAACTTCTGTGAAAAGACCAAAAATATCTTCTGCATTTTGGCTTTGAATTATCTTTGCTGTATCGTTAAACCACAGGTTAATAAATTTGAAAACCAAGTCTCCCCTAAAAATAACATTCAAAACCAATTAGTAATATTCCAAATAAATAAAAGCTTCTATAGGTTTTTTGTCCTACCGTAAAATTATCGGCAAACATTTCATTATTTGCTCTTTTTTATACTTTTGTAGCATTCATAATTTAAAAATTCACGGGATGAAAAAGAAAAATTTTTCGCAATGGTTTGCAAGCCTGACAATGGTAGCAATAGCATTAGGTGTAATTGTTGGATGTTCAAATACTAAAACAAAAATGGAAAAAGAACTAAAAAATTTCATTAAAAACTACGAAACCAAAATTATTCCCCTAAGCAAAGAAGCCAGTTTAGCCTACTGGAACGCTTCTATTTCGGGTAAAGATGAAGATTACAAAAAGGCAGAGGACTTAAATATTCAGCTCACAAATATTTACGCTAATAAAGAAGATTTTGCAAAACTTAAAGAAATCAAGGATGCGAATGCTATTTCCGACCCTCTGATGAAACGACAACTGGATGTATTGTATAACGCCTACCTTTCGAACCAGGTAGATACGATGAAACTTGCAGAAATAATCAAGTTACAGACCGAAATTGAAAAAAAATATTCCAATTTCAGAGCAGAAATAAATGGGAAACAATTATCGGATAATGACATTGAATCCGTATTGCAAACCTCAACAAATTCCGACGAATGTAAAAACGCTTGGATGGCACATAAAAAAATCGGGACAGTTGTAGGCGAAGACATTAAAAAACTGGTGAAACTTCGTAACGAAGTGGCTAAAGAACTTGGATTTAGCAATTATCACGAGATGAGTCTCCAGCTTAGCGAGCAAGACCCGAAGGAAATTGAAAAAATTTTTACAGAACTTGACAGCCTTACCCGTCCGGCTTTCGCCCAGGTAAAATCTGAAATAGATGACTATCTTGCTAAAAAATTCAACATTAAAAAAGAAAAACTGATGCCCTGGCATTATCAAAACCGTTTTTTCCAGGAAGCTCCAACAATTTATAAAACCAATCTCGATCAATATTACACAGGAAAAAACCTTGTTAAATTAACAGATACATATTATAAAAGTATGGGCATTGACATCAGCGACGTGATTTCGCGCAGCGACCTGTTTGAAAAACCCGGTAAAAATCAGCATGCTTACTGTATTGACATTGATAATAACGGGGATGTTAGAGTGTTGTGCAACATAAAACCGAACTCCAAATGGATGAATACGATGTTACATGAAAACGGACATGCCGCCTACGACAAATATATTGACAATAGTTTGCCCTTTTCATTGCGGAACCCTGCGCATATTTTTACTACAGAAGCAATCGCACAAATGTTTGGACGCTTTGCCTCCAACCCACAGTGGATGAAAGATATATTGAATATTCCGGAAGAAGAAAAAAACAAAATCAGTGAAGATTGTTTTAAAACTCTTCGTCTCGAACAATTGGTGTTCAGCCGCTGGGCACAGGTAATGTATAATTTTGAAAAACAACTCTATACCAACCCTGATCAGGACATTAATGCACTTTGGTGGACCTTGGTAGAAAAATATCAGATGGTGAAACCTCCCGCCGGACGCAATGAACCCGACTGGGCTTCCAAAATTCATATTGCCACTTCTCCGTGCTATTATCACAATTACCTGCTTGGAGAATTGCTTGCCTCGCAGTTATACCATTACATCGGAACTAATATTCTGAAGTCTGAAGACATGAAAAACCAGGATTTCTTCAATAACCCCGAAGTTGGAAAATATCTTATCGAAAAAGTATTTCAACCCGGAAGTAAATATTATTGGAATGATATGATTGAAAAAGCCACCGGTGAAAAACTTACCGCAAAATATTACGCAAAGCAATTTGTTAATTAACGAGTTCCCGATAAATAAAAAAGGCTGCAACCGAAAGGAAGCAGCCTTTTTTATTATAAATCAAGCTTCGTATGCTTTAGTGTAAATGTATTTTCTGTTACTTTATTAATCTAAAACCAATTAGCATCTCCTCTTTGTTATTTACACAAAATCTGAGACAATACCGCAAGCCGGGTTTGCCGACCATCATTAAGAGAGCCTAAAAAAAGGCAAAAGAACCTTGTTATACATAGTCAGGGTAATGAAGATTGTGTACTTTTGAAGTTTGAAAAACGAAGGCAAACTTGTTTTTAATTTATTGATTTAATGAGCGAAGCAATTCATCATGAATGTGGCATTGCGGTAATCCGGCTCCGCAAACCCCTTGAATACTACCTTTCGAAATACGGAACTGCATTTTATGGGTTGCACAAACTGCACCTGCTGATGGAAAAACAGCACAACCGCGGGCAGGACGGGGCAGGAATTGCATGTATCAAACTGGATATGCCCCCCGGCAGCAAATACATTAACCGGCTGCGTTCCAATTCTCCGGCTTCTATTAACGATATTTTTAAAGGGTTATATGATAATATTCAGCAACTTACAGAAAAGTTTCCGAACCAGATCCACGATATTCAGTGGCTGAAACAAAACATGGATTTTACAGGCGAACTTTTCCTTGGACATCTTCGTTACGGAACATTCGGGAAAAACCGGATTGAAAACCTGCATCCCGTAAAACGGGCAAATAACTGGATGACGCGTAATCTTGTCCTTGCCGGGAACTTTAACCTTACCAATGTGGATGAGCTGTTCAATAAACTGATTGAATTGGGGCAGCATCCAGTTGAAACCACCGATACCCTGACTATGCTCGAAAAAATTGGGCATTTTCTGGATGTGGAAAATGAAAAATTATACCAGAAATACAAAAGTGAGGGATTTGAAAAAAAGGCTATTTCTGCGCTCATAGCCGAAAATATTGACCTTGTCCATGTTTTGCGTGAGTCTGCCGAACGCTGGGATGGTGGTTATGTTATGGCGGGATTATTAGGACACGGCGATACTTTTGTAATGCGCGATCCTTCAGGAATACGTCCGGCTTATTTTTACCAGGACGACGAAATAGTTGTTGTAACTTCCGAACGTCCTGCAATACAAACGGCTTTTAATGTCCCTGTGGAAGCCATCAAAGAAGTTACCCCCGGAAATGCTTTAATTATTAAACGAAACGGAATCGTTTTTGAAGAAAGTTTTACTGCACCCATGCCCCGGAAAGCCTGCTCATTCGAAAGGATTTATTTTTCGAGAGGTACAGATGCTGACATTTACAGGGAAAGAAAATCGCTCGGCAGGCAACTGCTCCATCCTATTTTACAGGCAGTTGATTATGATATAGAAAATACTGTATTTTCGTACATTCCCAATACGGCGGCGGTAGCATTTTACGGGCTGGTGGAAGCTCTTCGCGATTTCTGCACCTCCATTCAAAAAGATAAAATATTGCAATTGCAGGGCGACATTTCCCCTGAAAAATTAGACGCCATTTTTTCACTGAAAATCAAGGTGGAAAAGATTGCAGTAAAAGATGTCAAACTGAGGACGTTTATTACCCAGGACAAACAGCGAAACGATTTAGTAGCCCATGTGTACGACATCACCTACGGCGTTCTGCGTAGCGGCATTGATAATCTAGTAGTGATTGACGATTCCATCGTTCGCGGAACTACTTTAAAAAAGAGTATTTTACGTATTCTTGACCGTTTACAACCCAAGTCCATTGTAATAGCTTCATCGGCTCCGCAAATCCGCTATCCCGATTGTTACGGAATAGATATGGCTAAACTTACGGACTTTGTTGCATTTAATGCCGCCATTGTACTGCTTAAGGAAACCCATCAGGAACACATAATCAATGAAATATATCAAAAGTCGAAAAGACAGGAAAACCTTCCAAAAGAACAAATTGTTAATTATGTAAAAGAAATTTACAAACCGTTTACCACCGAACAGCTTTCGCAAAAAATAGCCGAATTAGTAACTGCGAACAACGTAAAGGCGAAAGTGAAAATTGTGTACCAAACTATCGAAAATCTGCACCTGGCATGTCCGAAGCATACCGGTGACTGGTATTTTACGGGAAATTATCCTACTGCGGGTGGAAATAAAGTTGTGAATAAAGCCTTTATCAATTTTATTGAAGGGAAAAATGAAAGAGCCTACTAAGGCGATTTTCAGCTTCCCCAGCTTTCGCGGTCAAGACTGCGAAAATGAATGGCTTCGGCAAGGTGTTCGGTTTGTATTTCCGGGCTGTTTTCCAGGTCGGCAATGGTACGCGATACTTTTAGAATTCTGTCGTATGCCCTGGCGCTCAGCCCCAGTTTTTCCATGGCATTTTTTAATATCTGCCTGCTGGGTTCGTTAATTTCGCACACCTGCCTGAGCAGTTTGCTCGACATATGTGCATTGCAATATACTCCTTTTACATCGGTAAAACGTTGTTCCTGAATTTGACGGGCGGCAACAACCCTATGGCGAATTTTTTCACTTTTTTCAGAAGCTCTTGAGTCGGATAGTTCGCGAAAAGGCACCGGAACCACTTCCACGTGAATATCAATTCTGTCCATTAAAGGACCGGAAATTTTGTTCAGGTATTTTTGTACCAAACCCGGCGGACAGACACAATCTTTTTCGGGGTGATTATAATACCCGCAGGGGCAGGGGTTCATGGCTGCTACCAACATGAAACTGGCGGGGTAGGCTACCGTTGATTTTGCCCTGGAAATAGTTACTTCTCTATCTTCCAGTGGTTGTCGCAACACCTCCAATACTGTACGTTTGAATTCGGGAAGTTCATCAAGAAAAAGAACACCGTTATGTGCAAGCGAAATTTCGCCGGGTTGGGGGTTTCCACCTCCACCTACCAATGCTACGTCGCTTATAGTATGGTGTGGCGAACGAAAGGGACGGATAGAAATCAGGGAAGCATCTTTTTGCATTTTGCCGGCTACCGAATGTATTTTAGTGGTTTCAAGGGCTTCGTACAGGTTGAGTGGAGGTAAAATAGACGGCAGGCGTTTTGCCAGCATGGTTTTGCCAGCACCGGGAGGACCGATCAGTATTACATTATGTCCGCCTGCTGCCGCAATTTCGAGAGCACGTTTAATGTTTTCCTGCCCTTTAACATCAGAAAAATCAAATTCGTATTCGTTAAGATGGTTATAAAATTCTTCCCGTGTATTTACAGTTACCGGTTCCAGGATATTTTCTTCATTAAAAAAATCAATGACTTCCCTGATATTTTCCACTCCATACACCTCCAGATCGTTTACAATGGCAGCTTCCCTTGCATTTTGCCGGGGAAGGATTATTCCCTTAAATCCTTGGTTTCGTGCCTCAATGGCAATAGACAGTGCTCCTTTTACGGGTTGAAATCCTCCGTCGAGCGACAGTTCGCCCATGATGATGTATTCATTTATTCTCTCAACTTTTATCTGTTCGGAGGCAGCAAGTATGCCTACTGCAATCGTAAGGTCGTAAGCCGAACCTTCCTTCCGGATATCGGCAGGAGCCATGTTGATGATTATTTTTTTGCCCGGAAAGCGATAGCCGGTATTGCGCAGCGCAGCTTCAATACGCTGATGGCTTTCTTTTACAGCGTTATCGGGCAGTCCTACCATAAAAAACTGCACGCCGGGTTCCATGTTTATTTCTACGGTAATGGTAATGGCATTGATGCCATGAATAGTGCTACCGAAGGTTTTAACAAGCATATTTCTTTTTTTGTCGGCAATGTACAAATTATTTCGACAGGATGCAATGAAGCTAAAAAAGTTTACTACCGGTAACCACCCACCAGGGATGAATTTTGTAACCCATCCTACCGGCTTTTACGGCAGGGTCGAGTTTTACGAAACTTTCGGCTTCTTCATAACTTTCTATGGATATTAAAACCCTGATGGGTTATACAAAACATATTTTATCCCGAACTCAGGTTAATAAATAGCTTTCAGTTTTTGGATGTAAAATTTCTGAGTTGTTTTTCGCCCAACCTGCGCACGGGAAACCAGGCTGCTACAATTCCCAAAGCAAGCACGGTGGCAAAAACAGAAAGGAAGTCCATCCATTGCATCTTAACAGGATAGGCATTTACCACAAAAGTGCTGTCGGCAGACTGCAACCGTATGATGCCAAACTGCTGTTGCAGATAGCAAACAATAAATCCGAAAAATAGACCCAACAAAGCACCTCCTATCGAAATGAGTAAACCTTCAGTGCGGAAAATATTTTTGATAAGTCTGTTATCGGCTCCCATGTTGCGTAGTATGCCTATATCTTCGGTCTTGTCGAGAATAAGCATGGAAAGAGAGCCTACTACATTAAATGCCGCTATGAAGAGAATAAAAGCAAGGATTAGAAAAATTGCCCATTTTTCTGATTTCATGATACGGTAAAGCATTTCCTGTTGCTGAAAACGGTTTTTTACAACAAAATCTTTACCACACAATGTCTCTGCTTGCTTTTGTATCTTGTCCTGAGAGATTTTATCTGACAGTGAAAGTTCTATCGAGGTGAGTTCCTGGTCGTAATCGAGCAGTCTGCGTGCAAAACGAATTGGAACCAAAAGATATTTGGTATCGAAATCCTGTTGCACGGAAAAAATACCCGACAGGTAAATAGCCTCACTATTGAACGCTTCTTCAAGATTAAGTGAAACATTGCTGCCTCTGCGCGGAACGTAAACCATCAGGGGTGTGTTAAAATCGTTCAGTTGTACATTCAGGTAATACGCTATTCCGGCGCCCATTACTGCATAATCTGTTTCCCCGTCTTCCAATACAAAATCGCCTTCCACAAGCATAGTGTCAAGTGGATTCGCTTTTTTAAAACCGCTGCTTACACCTTTAATGGTGGCAATAAACTGCTTTTCGTGGTAACGAAGAAGGGCATTTTCTTCGATTACCTCGGTGTATTTTATCACGCCAGATAACTTTTTCAACTTTTCGGCAGGAATTGAGGATGCATTGAATGTTTTTCCTTCCTTCCAAGTAATCACCAGGTCGGGGTTAAATGTATTGAAGAGCGATTCCACCAACTGCTGGAACCCGTTGAACACCGAAAGCACCACTACCAATGCCATAGTTCCCACGGTAATTCCTGCCACCGAAATACCCGAAATGATATTGATGATGTTGTGCGACTTTTTTGCAAAAAAATATCGTTTGGCTATGTAAAACGGCAGGTGCACGGGGGATTATAAATGATTAATTATTAGTGATAAAATTAATAAACTATTATCAAATTAGGATATTACTTCCATGCTTTTACAATTAAGCCTGTTCCGGTTTTATGAGCGCCTTTAACATCAAAATAGTTCAACAGCAGCGAAAAAGGGAAGGTAATCAGGTAGTAAACAGGCAAGACAATAAAAAAGAGTTTTGAAACTCCTAGCAACTGTATAGGAAATTTCATTGAAAGTTTCCATGAAATTTTACCAGGGCAGCCATACTGGTAATATGCTTCGGTGCGGGCGAACCCTGCTTTTTGCAGTTTTTCCTGTATTTCGGAAATGTTATATCCGTCGCGTACATGTTCCCCGATGAATGAGCCGCCGCTGTGCTCATGCACATCAGAACCTCCCTGATCGGAAGGGGTAGAAATAAGTACCATTCCACCAGGATTCAATGCACGATGAAAATTTTCGAAAACGGTAACGTCTTTTAGAATATGTTCCATAACATCAACGGAAAGAATCAGGTCGTAACGTTCCGTTTCGGAAAGAGTAGTAAGGTCGCAGAAAGAAAAAGAGGTATTGCGTTTGCCAATGGTTGTAAAAAATGTGTTGCAGTCGTTTATCTGCTCGTTTTTAACATCCACGCCATGAATAGTCCATCTTTTATTTATTCCGGATAAGAAAAAGGAATATTGCCCAAAACCCGAGCCTGCATCTAAGAGGCGGGCTTCATCCCTGTGAAACTTTGCCCATAGCCGGATTTCTTTTTTAATGTGCCAGGTACGCAGTAGCAACAAATCGAGCATGCGATAGAATAATTTACGCAACAGGGGAGCCTTGTTGAAAAATTTCCCCAGTGTATGTTTTATAGGATCATATTGCATCAGGAAGGTGTTTCGTTATTTTTAAGCAGGTTTTCAATTTTTTCGATATAGTCGAGTGAATCGTCAATAAAAAATTCGAGTTCAGGGACCACTCTTAATTGTTTACCTACCTGCTGGGCAAGAGCATGGCGTATTTCGCGATGGTGTTTTTCTATTTGTTCAAACAGGGCGTTCTTATCCTTCATTCCGAAAAGACTCAGATAAACCTTTGCTAACGACAGGTCGCTGGTTACATGAACCTTTGTAACTGTGATAAGGGCGCTCTGAAAATGGTTACGACTTTCGGTTTGAAATATTAGCCCTAATTCCTTTTGCATCAAACGTGCAATTTTTTGCTGACGTGTACTTTCCATAGTGCAAAAATATTAAATAAATGTTCTTTTAATTATCTCCACGGCTGGCAGGAAATGTGGAAGCAATCCGGTTAACAAAAGTAAGAATATTTCCCTGTTTTGCGTTTAAAATAACCGGGCAGGAAAAAGAGTAACTGTGATCTGTGCAATTACAGGGTCATTTCGCCCCGCAGCGGAGCCTGCAAAAGTCGTTTTGTTTCTTCGGTTGGTAAATTTTGTCCGAGCAGAAACATAAGTTTCGTTACGGCGGATTCTGTGGTAATGTCGTATCCACTGATTACGCCTATTTTGCCTAATTCGGCGCTGGTTTCGTACTTACCTAAATCCACGGAACCGCCCCTACATTGTGTTACATTATAAATAATTATATCCTTTGCCGCAGCCTGTCGTAATGCATCGAGAAATCCGGGATGGGTGGGCGCATTTCCTGCTCCAAAGGTTTCGAGAATAACGGCTTTTAAGCCTTCGGTATGCAGTATGGCATTAACGGCAGCTTCCGAAATGCCCGGAAATAATTTGCAAATGGCAATATGCGTATCGAGGTTACGATATACCTTTAATTTTTTGAAATTGGGACGGGCTATGCTGTTGCGGTTGTAGCGGATATACACTCCCACTTCGGCAAGTATGGGATAATTACCCGAAAGAAATGCATCGAAGTTCTCGGCATTATACTTTGTGGTACGGTTGCCGCGGTACAGCTTATTCTCAAATTGTATGGCTACTTCGGGAACAAGGGGAGTGTTGTCTTCTTTTGCAGCAGCTATTTCAATGCTGTTGATAAAATTATCGCGGGCATCAGTTCGTATTACCCCGATGGGAAGTTGCGAACCGGTAAATATCACCGGTTTGTTAAGATTTTCAAGCATAAAACTGAGCATGGAAGCCGTGTACGCCATGGTGTCGGAACCATGTAAAATTACAAATCCGTCGTACTTTTCGTACTTTTCTTCTATGATTTCTGCAAGCTGAATCCAGAACTGCGGGTTCATGTTCGACGAATCGAGAAGAGGATCAAAAGAATGAAAGCTGAGTTGATAATCGAAATTACGGAGGATGGGAATATGCTGGTACAGATGTGCAAAGTCGAAAGGTTGCAATGCTCCGCTTTGTTTATCTTGTACCATACCAATGGTTCCGCCAGTGTAAATTACTAAAATGGATGTATTTTGCATTTTTTTTTCTCCATTACTTTTTATCAGGGTAAATGAAAAAGTTGTTTTGCATTGTTTGTAGTTACTTCCGCCACTTCTTCCATGTTTATAGCTTTTATTTCGGCAATCTTGGAGGCTATTAAAGGCAGGTAAGCACTTTCGTTCCTTTTTCCGCGGTAAGGAACGGGTGCAAGGTAAGGCGAATCAGTTTCGAGCAGCAGGTGCTGCAGTCCGATGTGTGCCACCACTTTTCCCAAACCTGAGTTTTTAAACGTTATAACTCCGCCAATTCCAAGCATAAAACCGAGACTTATGGCTTTTTCAGCCTGCTTTATGTTGCCCGAAAAACAATGAAACACCCCTTTCAACGAAGCAAGATGCAGTTCTTCCAAAATAGTGAGTACTTCGTCGTTGGCATTCCGGGTGTGAATTACAGCCGGAAGTTGATATTTGTTTGCCCAAACCAATTGCTTTATCAATGCCTGGCGTTGTTGGATGACATAGGCGGTATCCCAGTATAAGTCCATACCTATTTCACCTATAGCAATATAACTACGAAGAGCCAGATTTTTTTCCATTACAAGCAATTCTTCCTCGAAGTTATCCTTTACCGAAGTGGGATGCAACCCTATCATGGGAAAACACGAAGCCGGGAAGGCGTCGCAAAGTGAATGGAGTGCCGGAAGAGTTTTGCTGTCAACATTGGGTAACAGCAGGTATTTTACCCCGTTGCTGATGGCTCTTTCCACAGTTTGTTGCCTGTCGTTGTGGAATTCTTCCAGGTAAAGATGGGTATGGGTGTCCGCTAAAATCATTTGGCAAAAATACGGTTTTTGGTTTCTTAAATATTTTGAATTTTTTAAAAAACTCTTCCGAAGTGTGAAACACCCGGAAGGTTTTTGCGTTAACCTTTTAAAGTTTGCAGGACATTGAAGAGTTTATGGTAATAATAAATAAACAATTTTACAGTTAATCTCTTGTTGTTTGCTTATGTTTATTATTTTTACACCCGTTTAATCTTATAAAAAATAACAATGAAAAGAACTTTTTTCTTACTGGTAGTTTTTACGATATTTTGCCAGTTGCTTTACAGCCAGCCAGTTGATTTAGTTACTGCCGGTAAGGTGGCAATGCAGAAAACAGCCGTCCAAACTAATTGTACATTGGGTACAGCACAGGTTTATTCTGACAATGGGCAGACCCTCTTGTTTTATTTTTTCCCTTTGCAACCTGCAGGTTATATTGTCGTTTCCGGCGATTACCGTTTGCCGCCGGTTATTGCGTATTCATTCACCGCTTCTGCCGATGCGGAAGGAAAATGGAAACAATGGCTGCAAACAGATATTCATCTGCGGATGCAGGCTATATCAAAATTACCTGAAACTATAATTACGAAAAGAAAAGCCGCATGGGATTTGTTTCTGAAAGATGGTTACAAGTTTTCCGGTAAAGACGTCTTTCTGGTGAAGACCAACTGGCACCAGGACGGACCGTACAATCTTTTTTGCCCTCTCGACCCACAAAACGGCAACCGTAGCATAGCAGGATGCCCGGCTGTAGCAATGGCACAAATAGTCAATTATTACCAGACTACCAATGGCGTAACGTTTACTGACGAAGATGATTATTACCATAACTACGCCGGACGTCAATACTGGATTGATGATGATTATGCTACAGTTGATTTTCCATCATTTCCCATGCTGAACGCCTATCTTGATACGCTCGGAGTTCATTATCAGAATTCAATCCCTCCTACCGATAACGATAAAGCTGCATTAACCTTTGCCTGCGGAGTTGCGGCTATTCAGGTATTTACTTCTTCGGGTTCGGGAACATTTGGCGTAGGTCAGGCATACGACGCTTACCAGAAGTTTAATTTTAGCGGTTCGGTATTGCTTACCGAAGCCGATACCAATGTTTATACCCGTATGGCACAGAATGTTGCAAACGCTATGCCTGTTCATCTTGCAGTGGTTGATTCCACTTGGAGTACAGGACACAACGTGGTGGTTGATGGTCATAATTCTGAAAATTATTTCCATCTCAATTTTGGATGGGGTGGATCGGCTAACGGATGGTACTTGCTTCCTGATGAATTTCCTTATAGTTTAACTGTGCTCGAAGGAGCCATAGTGGATATTGTTCCCAATAATGTAGGCATCCGGAATCCTGAAATTAATGAAGAAAACTTGTGCATGTTATCGCCTAATCCTGCTGCAGATTTTGTGAAAATACAATTGCCGGAACAAACCGCCTGCGAATTGATTATCATTTTTTCCGATGGGAGAACCGCAGGAAAATACCGGTGCAAAAATGGCGACATGCTTGACATATCTCATTTGAACAGAGGGATATATTTTGTGCATTGTACAGCGAAAGGTAAAAAAATTACGGAAAAGCTAATCGTAATATAAGAAAAGCTTCGTTAATCAGGAAGTGAATCCTGCCGTTTATCAACAAACTTAACCGGTTTGCGGTTCATGTCGTTGAAGAGAGTTTTTGCCAGTGTTTCAGCAGATTCTATCTTAATTGATGGCGCTACACGCAGTTTTGCCCTGAAATGGTCCTTCACCGTTTTTTCAAAATCAGCCGAAAGGGAATTTACCCCACAACGGATTAAAATCTCGTCGGTTCCAATGGTATTGGTTGACACTTCCACCACGTAATTCACTACGCCTTCTATATTATCAAGAATGTCATACAAAGCGGGCGGGTATAGGGTAGTACCTTTATATTTTATCATTTGTTTTTTCCTGCCGATGATGGGACCGAGGCGCATAGTGGTTCTTCCACAAGCACAGGGAGCCGTTTCGTGAGAACAAATGTCGCCGGTTTTAAACCGTAACAAAGGCATTCCTTCCACCCCGAGCGTCGTAATGGTTACTTCTCCTGCTTCGCCTTCCTGTATAGGCTTATTGTTTTCATCTAAAAACTCGGTGATGATAAGTTCGGGATGATGGTGCCCGCCACGGTGCTGGCTGCAATCGGTAAAAGCGCTCGACATTTCGGTGGAAGCATAGGTAGTAAATAGTTCGATATCCCATTTTTCTTTGATACGCGTACCTAATTTGCTCAGTGAAAAATCAGGGTTTTGAAGGGGCTCTCCAATGCAGACAGCCTGACGGATGCTGCTGTTGCGGTAATCAATTCCGTTCTTTTCGGCATAATCTATAATTTTAAGAATAAAGGAGGGAACGGTGATAAAACTGGTAGGTTTTATCCGGTTGATGCTATCCCACTGCAATTCAGGCATACCCGAGCCCACCCTGACAATACCGGCTCCCATGCGGCGTACCCCGATAAAATACGCCAGACCTGCCATGAACCGACGATCTATAGTTGTAATCAACTGGTAAATATCATTTTCAGAGCCACCTGCACATACAAAAGAGATGTGTTCGTTATAAGCAAGACGGTGCAGGTCGTTGTCGGTAAGGACAAACGTTACCGGATCGCCAAGCGTTCCGGATGTGGTAACATAATCAATAATTTTTGATTGAGGAACGCAAATGAAGTTGTTGTTATACTGCTGAAGATCGTGTTTGGTTGTAACGGGAAGCTGTTCTATATCGCTGAACGAACGTATGCTTTTGATATTAATTTTGTTTTGTTTGAAAACCTGCCGGTAAAAGGTGGAATATTGTTGAAGATAATCCAATTGTTGTCGTAATAATTTTTCCTGAAATCTTCTGATCTCGTCGGAAGTTGCCGTTTCAATTTCCGGGATCACTCTTCCGTATCCTTTTTTCAACCAGGGTTTAATTTGCTGCATAATCATATTTTTTTATTGCATCAGCCAAAACGGTAGCGATAATAGCTTTGTCGTCAGGGGTTGGTGTGAATATATTTTTATTAAAATTGGTATTTTCCTGCAGAAACTGTTGAATGTTTTTGCAAAAAACATCTGAAAAATCCATACCGAAGTGCCTGTACATATCCCGGATGGTATTTTCGGGTTGTTTTTCAAGGTTTTCGTAGCGAATGGAATATTGCCGCTGAAGAGGAATGTTGTTCAATGCCTGCTCGATGAAAGTAAGCAGGTGTTGGTACATGTCGGCTACTTCCCGCATGGAAATAGGGGTATGGTTGCACTTCATTCGGTTTTGCTGCCCTACGGTTTCCCACATGTTAAGGGTTGAAGGAACTACAGCATAAGGGCTACGGTAAATATGTACAAACCGGGCTTTGGGAAAAATTTCCGACAAAAACTGTATGCGCAATGAATGGAAAGGATTTTTCAGCAGTAGCGTTTGCTTGTTGTTAAATGTGAGTTTACGGCAAAAATAATTTAATGCTTTTTCCCATTCGGAGATATTTTGTTCCGGCAAAAATCCGGGGAAATCGTTAAGAAAATAAGATGTATCTTGGGGAAAAATCAATCCTTCGAGCGGCGAAAAACCGCAAAGACGCAACAGGGCGTATTCGTCTTCCATGGGTTCATCAATGCCCAACTTAACATTGTCCATAGGGCGTTTTTTGTGAATAGAAAAACGCATTACCGGGGCAAAATATAGTCTTGCGCTGAAAAAACTCCGGGGAAGGGCTGCTTGAAAGAGGGTGGGCGTTACAAGGGAAGGGTCGAGGCTGAGAAGCTGGTGTAACCAGGTGCTTCCGGTACGCCAGTGCCCGACGATGATGATTGGATTATCGGGAAGCGGGGAAGCAGCAATGTGCTTACCATATCTTTTCTTTTCAATTACCGAAAACAGCGACGACCACATCCCGGCATTCAGCAAAAAGAGCAACCTGGGTATGTAGCGTGGCGAAAAACCGGCTTTGTTACGACGTACCAATCGCCATAGTACAGAAAGTTCTGTTCCGGCTAAAAGGTAGGCTGTTTTCATAGTAAAGGATTTTTGTAGCAATCCACGAGAGAAAAGGCAGAGATAAAGGTAACCACAGTAAAAGAAAGCGGCTACAGTTACTGGTTTTTATTGTGTTCTTTCCTTTTCCACAAATTCGGTAATGGTATTGATAGAAGTTAAAATAAACCTTGCCAGGTTTTGGTCGTCCAAGCGCACCCCGTATTTACGTTGCAGAGCCATAATGATTTCCAGAGCATCTATAGAATCTAATCCCAGCAAGTTATCGCTGCTGAAAAGGGAGATGTCTTCCTGTACCTGTTCGGGAAGAACATCGGGTATTTTCAAAGTGTCTATAATTAGTTGTTTGATTTCAAGCTTTAAAGCAGTTGTATTCGTTTCTGTCATACGATATAGAGATTATCCTAAAATTTGAGTTTGTAAAGTTCGGTAAAAAATTCTTTTTCTACTACTGAGCGACCCCAAATCATTTCACTAAGTTGTTTGATCTTGTCTGTTCCAAGGTCGCGGTTTTTCCCGATACGGGCGGCAAAGAGTGAAATTTCGCGCCAACCATCGCCTATTTCCATCATTTTTTTAGAAAGCGCCAGCAGTCGCTCATCCTGCATGATTTCAGAAGCCTGCCGTAAAAATGTGGCAAACATAAACCGGAAACCCGCTCCACCTGTTCCCTGGTCTTCGAGCAATACATTAATTTTCATAATTTCATGCGACAAATGCTCGGTATCGCGAGCCAACGATGGCCACTCAGGCAATTTTTTCGAGAATTTACGAATGCCGTTGATGCCCAAAAAAGGAATGGGCAATTTAACCATGTTGAAGGCGGATTTGTGAATTCCTTTGGCTATGGCTTGTTTTAAGTTGATTTTTTCAGCAGGGGGAATCCGTAATGGGTAAAAAAGAAAACCTTGTGGCGACATCATCCCTCCGGGAAAACGTGCTTTGCGCAGTGTTTCGGCATCAATTTCGGCAAGCTGGGGATGATAACAATCACTTACAATATACAAGTTGTTCTTCTTACCTACCACAGTAATATAATGCATATTGATATGAACTCGCATCCAGGGTGGCAGGTAGTTCATGTAGAAAAAATCAACCTGTATGCCCACGGGTATGCCTTTTTCAAGCAATGTGTCGAGAGTTTTTTCCGCTTTTACCGGGTCGGAAAATTTTTCGGTGTAAAAGGATATTCCCAACCTTTGGGAAATATTTTTCCGCATTTGCCCGGGTTTGTTACGAACGATGAAGGTAGGGAAATTAAGGCTGGGTTGTTTACTGAAATATCCAAAAAAAATTCCACTGGAGATTCCAAATACCATGGGCTCTGTAATTGCAAGCCCCGCATGATTCAATAAAGCTGCTACTGTTCCCGATTCGCAATGGGCTGCCATTGTATGTTTAAATTCCACCTGACTCACTTATTCCTTCTCCTCAATTTTTGTTTCTATAATTACAGGGTTGCTGGTTTTGTTCTGTATAATAGCTAAAATTTTTTTATCTTCCTTAAAATGGGCTTTCCATCTGCTGTCGTTTTCCGTTTGAATTATCTGAAAGAAATTGGCAAGGGGGATATTAAAAATTTCAGCATAGCGCAATAGGTCTTTTACCGTAGTTTTGCCAAATTTCCGGGCATTGAGATGTTTCCGGGCTTTCCGTTTACTGATGCCTGCCCTCGAAGCCAATTCTGCCATGGTTAAGCCTTCTATTTCCATATAATAATAAACGGGGCTGATTTCCCCTTTCTGTAATTGTTGCAGCAATTCTTCCTCCCGGTGCAATTGTTTTTGCTGGAAATCGTCAAGGTAATTTTTGGAAATATAGGAACCCGTGAGAACCTGCCCATAGGTATTATCTTCCTTTTCAGCATACATTATCACCTTGTGCGGGTCGAAATCCACCTTGATATCTTTTTCTTTCATTTTCCGTTTAATTGCGTTTTACAAAACTAAACAATGAAATGAATTGTACAAGCACAAAAAATACAATCAAACGGCAAATATTGGGCAGTACGGCAGCAAACGTAGCTTTCCGTACAAAAATGTCGAGAAAACTGTCGAGCCCCCATCGTATTGGTGAAATTATGCTTACTGCTTGTAAAGGAGCGGGCATAAGATACACAGGAATAAAAATACCGCCCAAAATGGAAAGTATCACAACGAAAAGCGAACCGAACATGGCTGCCTGTCCGATGGTATGGGAAAGCGTTCCGATGAGCATCCCGAAACCTACTGCCGCCAACGCCGATGCCAGCGCCGATACCAGGATTAGTCCCACATGGTTGCCCGTTTGTAGTGCCGGCATCCCGAAAACTGCCGGGAAAAACCAAATTCCCACTGCCATCATCATTAGCAGTTGTAATAAACATACAATTACATAAACAACAGTTTTTGAACTTAATATAGTAAAATAACTTATCGGAAGAGTACGTAACCTGTTGTAGGCTCCTTCGTTTTTTTCGGTAATCAGGCTACCGGAAAGAGGTATGACAATGAAAAACATGGCAAACAAGGCAAAAGCGGGTACGTTGTTTTGCACTACGGTAGGTTTGATTGTTTCCTGTCGGTGAGAAGCGATGATTTCTTTTACCATCAACACATTACCAGGTTTCCAGGGGAATTTTGCCTCTTCAATGGTAAAATGAATACCCTGTGCACTTTTTTCAATTCTTTTCGTGGCATCGCTCATGTCAATATGGGCTGGTGCAAATTTCCCCATTTTTTCACGAACCTGTTTTTCAAAATCGGTTTGCATGCGTTGGAACCTGTTTTTTAATTCACTTTCAATGGGAATGCGAAGCTTCTTGTTGACTTCCGCCGGAAGCAGGCTGCAAAATTTTTCCGTCAGAATTTGAATTTCGGCACCTTGGACAAGCATTTTCAAAGCACTGACTACAGAGTTTTTATAGGCATCGTTTATTGCAGGGTCAAGGAGAATGTTTACGCCGGTTATAACTGTTCCTGAAATATTTGTACTGTCGTTTTTCCTGAATGAATTTGAAATAACCGCATCAGCGCGCCGGAGCGACTGGCTGTAAGCTCCGCGGGGGATTAAAATTCCTATCTGGTATTTTCCCGAAGCGATTGCTTCGCTGGCAGTTTTTTCGGTAAGCTGTTGTGAATTAATATTTGTTATGATTTCGAAACAACCGGTAGTATCCAGCCCCTGCCTTATGGTTTTACTTAACCGGGAATTATCTTCGTCAACAAAAAGGATTTTTATTTGCGAGCCACGAATAGATTTCAGTGCATTTTCCTGAGTAAGAGTTACCACAACGATGAGAAACATAGGCATAATGAAAAGTATGGCAAGTCCTGCCGGGTCGCGAACCAGGATGAGAAATTCTTTTTTTATGCCTGATAAAAATTTATACATATATCAGTCTCTCAAATCTTTGCCAGTTAATTTCAAAAATACGTCTCCCAAATTACCGCAACTGGGATTTTTTTCTATCAGTTGTGCGGGTGTACCATTTTCAATTATCTGTCCATTGTCAATAATATTTACCCTTGAGCATAAGTTTTCAGCTTCCTGCATGTAGTGTGTTGTATAAAAAATGGTTGTGCCAGAGCTATTCAACTGTTGCAGGTATTCAAAAATCAGGTTTCGCGACTGTGCATCAACTCCAAGTGTAGGTTCGTCGAGAAAAAGGATGGAAGGATTATGCACCAACCCTGTAATAAGGTTGGCGCGTCGTTTTATTCCTCCTGAACAGCGGGATACCCATTTGTTAGCATGACTGTCAAGCATCACCATGCTGATGAGTTCTTCCACCCGTTTGTTGAGTACCGAACCACTAAGCCCGTGCATACTGGCAAAATAACTCAAGTTCTCGCGCAGGGTGAGTGTGGGATATAAAGCCAGTTCCTGGGGTACCAGTCCGATGATGTTTTTTATTTTTTCGGGATGTTTCTTCACATCTATTCCCTGGACATTAACCGTACCGGATGTAATTTTCAGCAATCCACAGATTATGGAGATGAGTGTGGTTTTTCCGGCACCATTTGGACCTAATAATCCAAAAAACTCTTGCTTGCTTATTGAAAGGTCAACCCCTTTTAACGTTTGTTCGTCCGACCGGCGGTAAATTTTCACCAGCTTTTCTGTTTGTAGCACGATTTCAGAGTTATGGGTATGCCTGTTGCTGTTGC
Organism: Lentimicrobiaceae bacterium; assembly: GCA_023227965.1. Taxonomy (NCBI): domain Bacteria; kingdom Pseudomonadati; phylum Bacteroidota; class Bacteroidia; order Bacteroidales; family Lentimicrobiaceae; species Lentimicrobiaceae bacterium. The sequence goes on from JALOCA010000011.1 coordinate 25,462, forward strand.
TCATCGGTAATTAAAATTCAACATCAAACTTATGTGCTTTTTATGATATTTGCAACGTAAATTTGAAAATACCTTTATTTTTGTCGAAAATCCTTTTAACCACAGGCGTATGTTTAAGAAAGTTCCCCATACCTATGTAATCATTTTCTTTTTGATAGTTCTTGCAGCCGTTACCACCTGGTTTGTTCCTTCAGGGGAATTTTCGCGGAAAACCATTACCACCGGTGAAATAAAAAGAGATGTTATTGATGCAACGTCATATAAAACTGTTGAGCAACAACCGCAGACATGGCAAATTTTTTCCGCTTTTTACAAGGGTTTTGTCCGTACACCCAAAATCATTGTTTTTATTCTCATACTTGGCGGGGCTTTTTGGATACTGAACGAAAGTAAAGCCATTGATGCGGGTGTACAGTCGTTTCTTTCCCGAAGTCGTAAATTGGAGCGTTACCGGTTAATCCGTAAAGTTGGTATTAATAATATTATCATTACCTTGGTAATGCTGATGTTCAGCTTTTTCGGTGCTGTTTTCGGTATGAGCGAGGAAACCATTGCCTTTGTAATTATTTTTGTTCCATTAGCTATTTCTATGGGTTACGATTCCATCGTTGGGGTTTGTATGTGTTTTATCGGGGCAGGAATAGGTTTTGCCGGGTGCATGCTTAACCCGTTTACTTTGGGAATAGCACAGGAAATTGCAGGAATACAATTGTTTTCGGGGATTGAATACAGGTTTTTCATTTGGATTGTTGTAAATATTGCAGGGATTGGATATGTGTTGTGGTATGCAAATCGAATCCGGGAAAACCCCAAGCGGTCAATTATGTATGAAAACGATGCTTACTGGCGTCAGCATAATTCTTCTGCTATGAATGTTGAAAAACTGAAACCCGGACGTGGCGCATGGATTGCCTGTGCACTCGTGTCGGGAATTTTGATTGTTTATGCCATTATTCTTCCCATGAATACCATAAAAATGGGAGCCAGTTCATTTAAAATGCCTCTTTTGCCGGTAATTTGTGCATTATTTGCTTTTTCTGCAATTTTCTCCCTGCGTCGTTCAGTACAGATTTTCATTCTTACCATATTAATGTTTACCATATTGTTTCTGGTAGTCGGAGTTATTGCCTTCGATTGGTCGTTAATGGAAATAGCCGCTTTGTTTTTTGCTATGGCAATAGTATCTGGTATGGCAATGGGAAAAGATGCCAATGAAATTACCAGACTTTTTGTTGCCGGAGCCCGCGACATTCTTTCGGCAGCATTGGTAGTGGGTTTAGCCGGAGGAATCATTGTGATACTTGAAGATGGGAAAGTGATAGATACAATTTTGTACGGAATTTCACGCTCAATGCAGGGAACCGGGCAGATAACAACCCTTTCGCTGATGTATATTTTCCAATCGGCACTAAACATGGTTATTACATCAGGCACTGCCAAAGCTGCACTTTTAATGCCCATTCTGCGTGATATTTCAGAGATGGTAAATTTATCAAAACAAGCTACCGTTACTGCTTTTCACATAGGAGATGGATTTACCAACCTCATTACTCCTACTTCAGGAGTTTTAATAGGCGTGCTGGAAGTTGCCCGTATTCCATTCAGCAAGTGGTTTCACTGGGCATGGAAGCTGATTCTGATACTCGTAATTTTGGGTTGGATATTGTTGATACCTACTGTTACCATGCAGCTAAGCGGATATTAAAACACCTGCTGTATCGTTACAGCAGGTTTGAAAAGCAAAATTTGATGATTGATGAATAATTTTTTTGTAGGTAAATATCAGAATTAATTTGAACAGATTGGTATACTGGCAAAAGACCTGGCTAATCTGGTGAATAGGTATTGAATACTTGTTTTGGGGTAGGAAGGTAATCATCCCATTAACCGAAAAGCTGGCTACCAGAGTTTTTCCCCATTTATTTAAAAAATCCAGGGGATCAACCTGTTTGTATTTTTCATGTACAAGCGGTACTCGATGAAATGCTTTTTTAGCAGACTTTCTTCATATAATATTTTAATTGTCAAAATTATAAAAAGTAAAAGAAAAATAATTCCCCTGTAAAAAGTAAAGGAATCAGCAACCAATGCTCCGCAAATCAGCAATACCGATAAGTACATAGGATGGCGAATAACATGGTAAGGTCCTTTAATTACCAGACGGGCATTATTTTTAACGGAAGGCGAGGCGTGAAAGTTACCGATTTGCATCGCCAGTACCGACCATAATATCAGCACCAATCCACAACCTTCGGCAATACACCCTGCCAGGGATTCGGCAAGCCAGGGACCCGTGATGAAAACGAATCCGATTCCAGTAAATTGCAAAAAAACAAGCGTATAAGAAATAATATCTTGTTTCATTTCGGGATGTTTGGTGTTTTCAATTTTAAAAATCCGGATTTGTTTTGATCGAGACAGGCAGTGATGTGGCTGTCAATATCAGGTATAAGTTGCTCAAGCTGTGCTGTTTTATCGGTATCAATGACTATGGCAGTTAGTACCTGTGGTATGGTTTTTAGGCTTTTTAAGCACATTTGAAAACGTTCGGGTTTAACCTGCCCGGAAATAATGAAAAAATAATCAATTTGTTTATGTGTTGGGATGAGGTAAATATTATCGGAATGGTTAGCCAGCAAGCAGTAAGTATTTAAAAAGTCGTTATCATTGAAAAAGTACATGGAAAAATTTCTTACAATATCACTGCCCGATTTTCTGAATTCAAAATCGGGAATTTTTTTTAACTGGAAATGCAATGCTTTGTTTATGCTGAACGACAAGCGGTAATCCCGTAATTGGTATGAAATACCAATGATGTGATACTCATCTTTTACAGTAGTAATAGTATTGGCTTTTTGCGGCATAATCCGGCGGATAAATCCGGAATAAATGTACAAAACTTCTTTTATAAAAAGACTTTCCTAAGAATTAATTTATCTCATAGAGGTGTTTCCATGTTTTTTCGGCGGCAAGCTGTTCGGCGCCTTTAATGGAATAATCCTGTGCCTGCGAATATGATTTATTATCAATGTGCACTTCCACAACATATTGCTTGTTGTATCCGCTACCAACCTCGCCGGTAACTACAAATTCAATAGATTTTTTTTCTTTCTGTAACCGTTCTATGAGCTTACTTTTAAAGTTGATTTCGAGTGTTTCGAGCTCATCTATGTCGAAATGCCGTTGAATGATATTGGACAGGATGATTTTCCGGGTAAAATTATAACCCCTATCAAGGTACAATGCTCCCACGAATGCTTCAAAGGCATCGCCCTTCATTGAACGGTTGGCAGATTTAGATTCAGAGTTTGATTGAATAAGTTCGTCAACTCCAAGTTTTTGCGACAACTTATTAAGCGAAGCGCGGCTTACAATTTTTGAACGCATTTCAGTTAAAAAGCCTTCATCTTTGTAAGGAAATATTTTGAAAAGGTAATCGGCAACTATGGCACCCAGAATGGCATCTCCTAAATATTCGAGACGTTCGTTGCTTATTTTTACCCCGTTCATTAATTCCTGTGCTACTGATTTATGCCTGAATGCCAATTTATATAAAAAAATATTCTTGGGATAATACCCAAAAATATTCTTTATGGCTTCATAAAGTACTTTATCTCCCGAGAAAAAGGCTTTTACCGGTTTAATCTTTCTGAAAGGCAACGGTTATTCACTGAATTTTTTGAAAATAAGTGATGCATTATGTCCTCCGAACCCAAAAGTGTTACTTAATGCAATATTTACCGTGCGATGTTTAGCCTTGCCGAAGGTGAAATCCAGTACAGGAATTTCGGGGTCGTCGGTAAAATGGTTAATGGTAGGAGGTACAATACTATTTTTGATTGCCAATATGGTAGCAATAGCTTCTATGGCTCCTGTTGCACCCAGCAGATGCCCGGTCATTGATTTGGTAGAATTTACGCTGATGGAAGAAGCATGTTCGCCGAACAGGTTAATGATAGCCTTAGGTTCAACAATGTCGCCTTTGGGTGTTGAAGTTCCGTGGGTATTAATATGGTCAATTTCTTCTGGGGTAATACCGGCATCCTGCAGAGCATTCTTCATACTATTGTATGCACCAATACCGTCGGGGTGGGGTTCTGTCATATGATGAGCGTCGGCAGAAAGTCCAGAGCCTATAACTTCGGCATATATTTTCGCACCGCGGGCTTTGGCGTGCTCCAGTTCTTCAAAAATAAGAGCGCCGCTACCTTCACCCATTACAAACCCGTCACGACCAATATCAAATGGGCGTGAAGCAGTTTTGGGATCGTCATTTCGTGTTGACAGTGCGTGCATGGCATTAAATCCGCCTACACCGGCAGGACTGACAGCCGCTTCCGAGCCTCCTGCGATAAAAGCATTGGCTTTTCCCGTGCGAATGTATAAAAATGCATCAGCAAGGGCATTTGCCGAAGAAGCACAAGCGGAAACAGTAGCAAAGTTAGGTCCTCTGAGTCCGTAACGTATCGAAATATGACCGGCAGTAATGTCGGCTATCATTTTCGGAATAAAAAAGGGATTAAAACGGGGGGTACCATCTCCTTTTCCATAGCTGATTACTTCTTCAAAGAAAGTAGATAATCCACCAATACCCGAAGCCCAGATAACCCCAATAGTGTCTAAGTTTAGCTTTTCTAAATCGAAGCCTGAGTCGTGAACGGCTTCTTCGGCTGATACTAATCCAAATTGGGCATACAAATCGTATTTTCTGGCTTCTTTTCTGTCGAAATGTTGTAATGGATCGAAATTTTTTACTTCACAGGCAAACTGTGTCTTAAATTTCGAAGCATCAAAACGGGTAATGGCATCGGCACCACTAACTCCATTAATAAGGTTGTCCCAAAATTCAGGAAAGGTATTGCCTAATGGAGTTAGTGCACCAAGACCGGTAACGACTACACGTTTTAATTCCATCCGTAAATGAAATTTATTTGGTGTTGTTTTCGATGTAAGCGATAGCATCACCCACTGTTCCAATCTTTTCTGCCTGATCGTCGGGAATAGCTATGTTAAATTCTTTTTCGAATTCCATAATCAATTCAACCGTATCGAGGGAATCAGCGCCTAAATCGTTGGTGAAACTTGCTTCGGGTGTAACTTCTTTTTCATCAACACCCAGCTTATCAACGATGATAGCCTTTACTTTAGTTGCAATGTCAGACATGTTTTTCTACTTTTTAAAGATTAAGGGTGCAAAGAAAGTTATTTTTTGCATTATTAACAAAATTCACTACAAAAATTTAACCTCAACCAAAATATAAAACACATATTCAGATAGTTAAAAAATACGGATCCGGAGGATTTTTTCTGTAATTATGTTTTGCAGTACATATTTTATTATGTTGTATTTTTACACGCCCAAATTTTTCCGACATGCTATCGTTATATCCATTCAAATTTATACCTATTTTTAAAGACAAAATATGGGGAGGTTCCCGTGTGCATGATACGCTGGGGCTCGATTATGCCCCATTGCTCAATTGCGGCGAAGCATGGATGGTTTCCGGAATTCAGGATAATTCTTCAGTAATAGCCAATGGATATTTTTCAGAAAACGAACTGAACGAAATAGTGGAAACTTTCATGGGCGATCTGGTAGGAGAAAAAGTGTATGAAAAGTTTGGAAATGAGTTTCCTGTGTTGATAAAATTTATTGATACCCAGGATTATCTTTCCATACAGGTACACCCTGACGACGAACTGGCTGCCCGGAGGCATCATGCTTTTGGTAAAGCCGAAATGTGGTATATCATAGATACAGTTCCCGGGGCAGAACTGATTTGCGGCTTTTCACAAAAGATATCACCAGAAATGTATAAACAACACCTTATTAATAAATCGCTCCCCGAAATTCTGAATTTTGAAAAAGTAAAAACCGGTGATGTTTTTTTTATCCCCGCCGGCAGGGTGCATGCCCTGGGTCCCGGAATCCTATTGACTGAAATACAGCAAACATCAGATGTTACCTATCGAATTTATGACTGGGACAGAACTGATGACAAAGGGAAACCCCGTACACTACATACCGACCTTGCTCTTGATGCCATTGACTTTAATGTGTACGACACTTACAAAATTCCGTATGTCGAAAAAAACAACCAAACCGTACCATTAATTAACAGTCCGCATTTTACTACAGGGATACTCCATCTGAAGAATGTAATTGCAAAGGATTACTCTGAAATAGATTCGTTTGTAATTTATATTTGCACTGAAGGCGCTTTACAACTTGTGTGGGATGGAGGTAATGAAACAATGAAAAAGGGGGAAGTGATTTTAATTCCTGCTATCGTAAAAAATGTAACTTTAATTCCATCTATCGAAAGTAAAATCCTGGAAGTTTATATTGAATAAAATGAGTTTGAAAATCTTTATTTAAAATAATTTTGAGATATTTTTGAATATCAAAAAAAATAAGCTAAATAAACTTAATATTATGTATATTTGTTTTTTTATTACATTAAAAAGAAGAAACCATGTTATATTCTTTAAATATTGAAGAAATAGACGAAACTATTATTCGGAAAAGGGTAAATAAGATTATCGGAAATTTATCTTTTCCTGAGAAAAAAACATATGCAACTCTGCTAAACTGCATTGATCTTACTACCCTTGAAGGAGCAGATACACGGGAAAAAGTGATGGCATTGTGTTATAAGGCAACGACTTTCCGAGAAAAAGGTGAAGAAATTCCCAATGTAGCTGCTGTTTGTGTGTATCCTACTTTCGTTTCCACGGTAAAAAAGTTATTAAAATCTACCGGAATAAAAACGGCGTCAGTTGCCGGTGCTTTCCCGTCAGGGCAATCGCCATTACATGTTAAATTGGCTGAAATACAATATGCTGTTGACGAAGGGGCTGATGAAATTGATATGGTTATTTCGAGGGGAAAATTTCTTGAGGGAGAGTACAATCTTGTGTTTGATGAAATTGCAGCAATCCGCGAAACATGTAAAAGCGTTCACCTGAAGGTAATACTCGAAACAGGAGAACTAAGTACTCTTACCAATATCAGCCGGGCAAGCAGGATAGCTTTATATGCCGGAGCTGATTTTATAAAAACATCCACAGGAAAAATTCCGGTTTCTGCTACTGAACCCGCCGTACTGGTGATGTTGGATGCCATAAAGGATTATTTTGAAAAAACCGGTAAAAAAGCAGGCATAAAACCTTCGGGCGGGATTTCCGAACCCTGGCAGGCATTAAATTATTATGCATTGGTTCATGCTACACTCGGAGAATCATGGCTCAGCAACACTCTGTTTAGGCTAGGAGCCAGCCGACTTGCCGATAATATTTTAAAAGAATTAATTAAGTAAATTATTAAAAATCTATATCAATTTTTTGGAAAATATATACCAATGAAAAAATGGGTTGTTTCCTTATTTATTATATTGTATTGTACTACAAATACCATTTTTGCACAAACCCCGCTCGACACAGCAGTAAATTTTTCAGTAAAGGATGTTAATGGTAACATTCATCGGCTTTACGACTATCTGGATGAGGGTAAAATAGTTTTGCTAGATTTTTTTACGACGGCTTGCGGTTCCTGCCAGATTTATGCGCCGGAAGTAAGTCAAACTTATTTGAATTTCGGTTGCAATACCGGGAATGTTATAGTGCTGGGAATAAATTACGGGACTGATAACCACGGCGTACTTGTCTTCGATAGTCTTTTCAATGCAATTTATCCTTCGGTTAGCGGAATTCAGGGAAGAGGGAATCAAATCAACAGTAATTACACTATACTTTCCTATCCCACCGTCATCCTGATTACTCCCGACAAACTGATAGCTCAAAAATATATATGGCCCCCTTCAGCCGGGGTACTCGATAGTTTATTATCAGCTTACGGCGGAGTATTATCTCCCTCTCCCTGTACAATTGGTTTGAAGGAGGAGAAATTACCTGTTACGCTTGCTGTTTATCCCAACCCGTTTTCCGATGCGCTGTACCTTGCACTCGAGACCCAATTTGCCGAAAAGTTGGTACTGTATGTCTCTGATGCAACCGGTCGCAGGGTATATGAACAGCCGTGCGAACAATCCACACAAGGTTATGTTTACCGGGTATTCTCTATGGGTAATTGTAAACCTGGCTTTTATATTATTGGTGTTGAAATTCCCGGAAAATTGACTATTCAGAAAAAAGTTTGTAAAATTGCACAGTAAAACTTTGAATTAAAAAATACTAAGGATTATGCAGTTATCTACTTTAATTCATAAAAAGCGAGCTATGGTTTCCAATGTTCTGGTTGACGGAACTGCTTTGGCACTCGTTATTTTTGTTCCTGCAATTTCCCATTTGTCGGGGATGCCTGTGTATTATATTGAACCTATGCGTTTAATGCTTATTTTAGCTATTATACATACTTCAAAAAATAATGCTTTTTTTATTGCTTCTATTTTGCCTTTGTTTTCTTTTCTGTTCTCTGGGCATCCCATTCCTCTAAAAATGATGGTTATTACCGCAGAACTTGTAATTAATACAGCGTTGTTTTACTTTTTTATTAATAAAAAAATAAAAGTCTTTTACTCCGTATTTTCCAGTATTTTTATTAGTAAGATTTTTTGTTATTTATTATATATTCCATTGTTTTCCATTGCATTTGCCCTTAGCGAACTCAATCTTAGTTTTGTAGTTGCACAAGTTATAAGTACATTATTATTCAGTTTATATGCACTGTTTGTTTTTAAAAGAAAATAACAAAAAATAGAAATATATGATAAAATATATTATAAAAATAATTGTATTAATTTTTATTTCATTTGTTTTATTTCAATCATGTACTCCTGATAATGAAGAGGATCCATATGTAGATTACCGGGATGATTTTATTGGTACATGGCGGTTTAATGAAACCTCCTTAAAGTACGATATTAGTAGCTATTATCCAGTATATATCAGCAAAGACCCCGCCAACAGTTTCCAGGTATTACTTTCCAATTTTGGGAACCCAGGTACTGGTTATAGCCCTGTATATGGAATTGTATCAGAAAACAATATTGAAATTCCACAACAAAATACGGGTGATGGTTGGCTGATAAAAGAAGGTTCGGGCGTAAAAATTACTTCTTCACAAATGGAATGGCATTATAAGATTACCATAGGGGGAGATGAGGAAAGCCATACTGCAATAGCTGAAAAGCAATAGTATTATTTTGCTTGTTCTTTATTTTGTATTTCGGTAAGCGAGGTAATTACTTCGTAATATATTTTTTCAAATTTATCAGGCTTTTGTAAATAATATTGTAAGCTTTTTCTGAATTGCTGCTGGTTAATACCATGTTTAATAAAGATATTTTTGTAATAAAAAGGAGTATAAAAGTTCATATTTGCTCCTCTTTCTTGTTTTTGTTTTAAGGCAGCCTCCACAAGATGTACGTCAGTAAGAATTTCTACCATTTTTGAAGAAGGAATAATAGCCACAGAAGAATTACTGGCAGATTTATTATTACAGGATATAATAAATAGTAATAATATGACAATAATATAGCTATTTTTTGTTTGCATTATATTCCTTATTCAATTGTTCTATCACATCCTTGGTTATATCAAGAGTATCGTTTGAAAGAAAAACATCTCCTCCTTTTTTAATATTCAGAATGTAATCGAATTGATATGTTTTATTATAGCGTTTCAAAAAATTAGTTACACTATCAAATAACTGGATATTCAAGTCAATCTCTTTTTGTGAAAGTTCGCCGGCATATTTATCCTGAAGTTCCAAAATTTTCTGTTGTTCATCCATCAGTTGTTTTTCATTGATTTTGGCTAATTCAGAAGTGAGTATGTTGGATGCAACTTTTTGCTGAAAATCCGCTACCTTTTTATCAAAGTTTTTTTTCAGGGTTTTAATGTCTAATTGTTTACGATTATGTGCATTTTCCAATTGTTGCCGGAGTTCTTTTACCAGTGTGTAGTGTTCAAGTATGGAATCGGAATTAACACAAGCCACTGATACCGAGCCAGAAACTTGTTTAGCTTGCAGCGAAACCGGATAAATTGTGGCTGTTTTTGGGGAAGTAAAAAAGAGCACATACAAAACCAACAATCCTGTAAATAACAAAGCATTAAGCAAAAATAATATTCGCAATGGGTTACATTTTTTGCCTGTTTTTATTTCCGGTATTTGCAGGACAGGTGCAGAGGGGGTTTCTTCTTCGGGTGGAAAATTTTCTTCGGTCATGTTGATTTTGTGATTTTAGTTTCCTACTTCAGACATAAATCTTATCCGCATCAAACGAATTTCTTCTTTATTATATTCGTCTTCACCAAGTTCGGTTAATGCAACATCCACAGAATCGGATTCTGCGTCGTGAAAATACTCGAAAATTTCTTCCTGATGATAAAGATCCACGTTTTTTTCGATATAAAAATTCAGGTCAAGTTTGGTTCCGGAAGCTACGATGCGTTCAATTTCAGTAAGCAACTCATCCATAGTGAGGTTTTTGGCAAAAGCGATATCGTCGAGATCAATTTTTCGATCAATATTTTGGATGATATATACCTTAAGTCCCGACTTGTTGACTACCGATTTCACTACCATGTCCATGGGGCGAATAATCTCATTTTCTTCTACATACTGGGCAATCAATTCGATGAAGGGCTTACCGTATTTTAAAGCTTTACCGGCTCCAACACCAGTAATTTGTTTTAGTTCGTCTAAGGTAATGGGATATTGTATCGCCATATCTTCGAGCGAAGGATCCTGAAAAATTACGAAGGGCGGCAACTTTTCTTTGCGAGAAATTTCTTTTCGCAAATCTTTAAGCAGGGAAAACAGGGTTTTGTCGGCAGTGCTCGTTGTATGACCTCCGGCAAAAAATTCGTCATCCTCGGGTTGTTCGTATTCGTACTCGCTGGTAAGCATAAAGGAATGGGGCTTTTTGTAAAACTTCATTCCTTCGGGGCTTACTTTGAGTAGTCCGTAATTATCAATGTCTTTTACCAGTAATCTCTCAATAAGAGCTTGTCTTATCACACTGTCCCAAAATCTTTCGTCTTTTTCCATACCTTTTCCAAAAACAGATAATTTATTATGTTTCATGGTTTTAATGGTAGCGGAATTTTTTCCGATAAGAATATTGACAATATGTTTGGCTTTAAAAAGTTGCTTTACTTCGAGCACGGTTTCCAAAAGTAGCATCACGTAGTCGCGCCCTTCAAATTTTGCCTTGGGATGCAGGCAGTTATCGCAGTTGTGGCAATTTTCTTCCAAATAGATTTCCCCAAAATAATGCAGGAGTTGTTTGCGGCGGCACACGGAGGATTCAGTATAGGCAACGGTTTCAAGCAAAAGGGCTTTTGCAATTTCCTGTTCAGCTACCGGCTTGTCTTTCATGAATTTTTCCAGTTTCAGGATGTCGTCGTAGCTGTAAAATGCAATGCAATTTCCTTCACCGTCATCTCTGCCTGAGCGTCCGGTTTCCTGGTAATATCCTTCGAGGCTTTTGGGGATGTCGTGATGTATAACAAAACGCACATCGGGTTTGTCTATTCCCATTCCAAAGGCGATGGTAGCAACAATAACTTCTACTTCTTCCATCAGGAATTTGTCTTGGTTAATTACCCTTGTTTGAGAATCGAGCCCGGCATGATAGGGTAAAGCCCTGATTCCGTTTACCTGCAAGGTTTCGGCAATTTCTTCCACTTTTTTCCGGCTAAGGCAGTAAATAATTCCTGATTTTCCGGGATTTGCCTTTATGTATTTGATTATTTCCTTTACCACATCGCTACCTTTGGACCTTACTTCGTAGTACAAGTTGGGCCGGTTGAAGGAGGATTTAAAGATGACAGCATTAAGCATATTCAGGTTTTTCTGAATATCCTGTTGTACTTTTGGGGTGGCTGTGGCTGTAAGTGCCATCACGGGAACTTTTTGCCCGATGTTTTCTATGATTGGGCGAAGTCTGCGATATTCAGGGCGAAAATCGTGCCCCCATTCCGAAATGCAATGGGCTTCGTCAATGGCATAGAAGGAAATATTAATATCCTTCAAAAACAGCACATTCTCATCTTTTGTAAGCGATTCGGGCGCTACATACAGCAACTTGGTTTTGCCAGACGTAAGATCTTTTTTGACATCAATAATCTCCTGTTTGGATAATGAGGAGTTTAAAAAATGGGCTATTCCCTTTTCTGCTCCGAAATTGCGAAGTGCATCCACCTGATTTTTCATCAGTGCAATGAGCGGTGAGATGATGATTGCAGTACCTTCAAGTATTAATGCAGGCAACTGGTAGCAAAGCGATTTTCCTCCACCGGTCGGCATTATTATAAAGGTATCCTTGTTTTCGAGCACACTCTTAATTATCACTTCCTGGTTTCCTTTGAAGGTGTCGTAACCAAAAAATCTTTTTAAAAAACCATGAAGCGAGTCTTTTTCTTTAATACCAGCCATTTTATTAAACAGTATTAATAATATTAAACAATTGCATATCAGACAAGTGCTATGTTCTGATTGCTAATATGAATACAAATTTACTTCTTTTTGAGATAATTTTTTCAACTATTCTCAATTAAAAACAAATGTAATTATAAAAAATAAAAATTCCCTTTTGCAGAAAAAAAATCTCCCTCCGTTTAAAACGATTCTTTTTCTGAATATTGTGCGAAATTAAAAAACTTTATTGAACTGTTTAATCATACAAGTATTTTTTTACTATTAAATGAAAAGATTTGTATCAAATGGTAATACAAGTATTTATGTAATGTTTGATGGTATGATTTTTTAAAATTAGCAATATGAAAACAACTTAATATGTACATTTGCGTTTCTATTTTAAACCAAATGCCCATGGATGCGTTAGAGGATTACAATGCCTACCGCCAAAAAATGAATAAAAAGTTATTGGGAACTAACGATAAAGTGATTAAAAAAATTTTTAACACCGATGCAAATGCATATAAAGAAGGAGCTTTATTCGTAAAAACCAAGGAAATATTAGGGCTTGTTACTTCCATGGTGCTTCGTTGCGGCGATTGTATAAAATACCACTTGATAAAATGCTTCGAGAATAGATTTGCCCGGGAAGAACTCTTTGCAGTTTTTGGAATTGTAAATCTTGTGGAAGGCATCATAGTAATTCATCATACACGAAGAACCCTGGAGCTTTGAGAAGAACTGGAAAAAACCGCAAAGGGATTATGATTATTTTTCCCCATCTTTTAACCACTAAGTTCAGCCAGAAAGTATGAAACAAATTTTACGATTTAGTACAATTGTTATCTTCTTATTTCTTTTTTTCTTTGTGCCTCAATCTATTGTATTAGCGCAAAGTACAAAAATTATGGGAAAAATCATTGATGCCCAAACCCGCGAGCCCATTCCTTTTGCCAATGTATACCTCAAAGGGACAACCATAGGTACTTTTACTGATTTTGAAGGAAATTTTTCCATAGATACTAAAAAAGCTTCCGACAGCATAGCCGCTTCATTTTTAGGGTATATTACCGTTACAAAAAAAATTATCAAAAATAAATTTCAAACGATCAACTTCGAACTTTTTCCCAATAAGCTTACCCTTGCCACAGTAGAAATCCATCCCGGCAAAAATCCCGCGGAAGTTTTATGGGAAAAACTGCTGGCAAACAGGAAAAATAATGACATGGATAAGCTGAATTATTATGAATATGAGGCATATACAAAAATTCAATTTGATGCCAACAACTTATCAGAAAAATTTCGCAACCGGAGAATATTTAAGCCTTTTCAATTTATTTTCGACAATGTGGATACATCCACCATCAATGGAAAAGCCTACCTGCCAATTTTTCTTTCGGAAACCGTTTCCGACATTTATTTCCGAAAAGAACCAAAATCACAACGGGAATATATTAAAGCATCAAAGGTGTCTGGCATTGAAAATGAAAGTATTTCGCAGTTTTTGGGAGATATGATACAGAATATCAATATATATGATAACTATCTGACAATCTTTCAGAAAAATTTTGTGAATCCTGCCGGATCCTCCGGACTTGTGTTTTATAAATATTATCTGGTTGACAGTTCGTTTGTTGGAAACCAATGGTGCTATCAGGTAATGTTTAAGCCCCGGCGTAAACAAGAATTTACTTTTACCGGTAAAATATGGATTCACGACTCAACCTATGCCATTAAAAAGGTGGATATGCGCATGAGCGACGATATCAACATGAACTTCATCAACGACTTAGTTATTAACCAGGAATATAACAGATTTGAAAACAAGTACTGGATGATCACAAAAGATCAGATGGTGGTTGATTTTAATATTGTAGAAGATGCTAAATCCACTATGGGCTTTTACGGACATAAAACCACTTCATATAAAAATTTTGTTTTTGACACTCCCAGGGAAAATAAAATTTATACGACTCCAACAAACATAGTTATAGCCGACGACGCACTGAAAAAGAGCAATAACTTCTGGCATACAGCACGACACGATAGTTTAACCCGCGACGAACAAACAATTTACAAAATGGTGGATACATTAAAAACTCTACCTGTTTTTAACACCTATGTAGATATTGTGAAAATGGTAACCTTAGGTTACTGGATAAAAGGAAATTTTGAATGGGGACCGGTAGGTTCGCTTTACAGTTTTAATAAAATAGAGGGAAATCGGTTTAAAATTGGAGGACGAACAAGCAATAAATTCAGTACCAAAATAATGCTCGATGGTCATGTAGCGTATGGAACTAAAGATGAAAAATTCAAATATGGAGGCGGCTTTATTTACATGTTCGATAAAAACCCAAGACGAGCTATGGGCGCTTCGTTTAAACACGACAATGAGCAGTTAGGACAAAGCCTAAACGCCTGGGGCGAAGATTTTTTGTTCACTTCTATCATCAGAAGAAATCCATCTGACAAATTATCGCTTGTAGATCACTACCACGCTTATTACGAACACGAATGGATGACCGGATTTTCCAATACTGTTTTATTTACTCATAGAAACCTGTTTTCCATAGGTGAAACAAAATTTTACCGCTATGTAAATGGAAAACAAGATACTATAAATAGCATTACCACTACTGAAATTGGGTTAAAAACCCATTTGGCTTATAAAGAACGTTTTGTGATGGGTGAATTTGAAAGAATCAGCCTCGGCGCCCAATACCCCGTGCTCGATATTGATTATGCTTACGGTATCCCCCATGCTTTACAAAGTAACTACGAATACCACCGGCTGCAACTCAGGATTACCGATTGGTATAATATCGGTACTTTTGGCTGGTCGAAATATAGTATTGAAGGTGGAAAAATATGGGGAAAAGTGCCCTACCCTTTATTGAAAATTCATGAGGGCAACGAAACCTACTGGTTTGATGATATGGCTTTCAACCTGATGAATTACAACGAATTTGTAAGTAATACCTATGCAAGTTTCTACTACACACATCATTTTGTAGGCTTTTTCTTGAATAAAATCCCCCTGATGCGCAAACTGAAGTGGAGAGAAGTGGGTTTTATAAAAGGTGTAATGGGAACGGTGGATGAAAAAAATAAAAATTATGCAGCTTTTCCCAAAGGAACCTATACCTTGGACAAACCATACTTTGAAGCGGGTGTCGGAGTGGAAAACATCCTGAAATTTATCCGTATAGATGCGGTATGGAGATTATCGTATTACGATCATCCCGAAATTAATAAATTTGGTGTGATGGTATCCATGTGGTTCGACTTTTGATTTTTCGTTACTTTTGCTCGCGAAAGTCCTCATTGATAAAATAAACCGAAAATGATCCTTCGTACAGAAAATCTTGTAAAAAAATACCGTCAGCGGACGGTAGTAAATAATGTTTCCATTGAGGTAAAACAAGGAGAAATTGTAGGATTGCTGGGCCCGAACGGAGCCGGAAAAACTACTTCTTTTTATATGATAGTAGGATTGATTAGACCCCTTATGGGAAAGGTGTTTCTTGAAGACAAGGAAATTACCGAAGAACCCATGTACCGGCGTGCACAATTGGGAATAGGCTACCTGGCACAGGAAGCTTCCGTTTTCAGAAAATTAAGTGTGGAAGATAATCTCCGTGCGGTATTGGAATTTACAAAGCTTAATAAAAAGGAACAATCGCAACGGCTCGAATCGCTGCTGGAAGAATTCGGACTGGTTCACGTACGGAAAAGTTATGGCATCACCCTTTCGGGAGGAGAAAGGCGTAGAACGGAAATTGCCCGTGCACTTGCCGTTGACCCCAAATTTATCTTGCTCGACGAACCCTTTGCCGGGGTTGACCCCATTGCAGTGGAAGATATTCAAAATATTGTGGTTCACTTAAAAGACCGGAATATCGGGGTACTGATTACTGACCACAACGTACACGAAACCCTTTCGATAACCAACAGAGCATATTTACTTTTTGAAGGCTCGGTACTCAAGGCTGGTACTTCTGAAGAACTGGCAAATGACGAACAGGTAAGAAAGGTGTACCTGGGAGAAAAATTTGAATTAAGATAAAACTATTCTGCCAATATCAGCACAGTATTATTTTTCACTTCCACAACGCCGCCATTTACCTCATAAAAAAAGGTTTGGTTTTCGTTATCCACTATCTTAATTTTTCCTTTGACAAGTATAGATATCAATGGGGCATGATGGTTTAAGATTTCCAGACTGCCATCAATACCCGTTAGTTGTACAAGCGATACTTCGCCAGTGTACAGAGTTTGATCGGGTTTAATGATTTCCAATTTCATGGGGAAGGTTAAACAGATTTCAACATAACTCTTCCTTTTTCAATTGCCTGCTCTATGGTTCCCACAAGGTTGAATGCCGATTCGGGATATTCATCCACTTCGCCGTTGAGAATCATTTTGAACCCTTTAATGGTATCTTCAATAGATACAAAAACCCCGGGAAGACCTGTAAATTGTTCGGCAACATGGAAAGGCTGCGACAGGAAGCGCTGAACACGCCGTGCCCGGTGCACGATTAACTTGTCTTCTTCAGAAAGTTCATCCATTCCCAAAATGGCAATAATATCCTGTAACTCCTTGTTTCGCTGCAAAATTTGCTTTACCTGTTGGGCAGTATTGTAGTGTTCGTCGCCCACAACGTCGGGTGAAAGAATCCGGGATGTGGAATCGAGAGGGTCAACTGCGGGATAAATACCCATTTCAGAAATTTTACGATTGAGTACCGTTGTGGCATCAAGATGGGCAAAAGTGGTAGCAGGTGCAGGGTCGGTAAGGTCGTCTGCAGGTACATAAATAGCTTGTACCGAAGTAATAGACCCACGTTTGGTGGAGGTAATACGTTCCTGCATTATTCCCATTTCTGTGGCAAGGGTAGGTTGGTATCCTACTGCGGAAGGCATACGTCCCAACAGTGCCGATACTTCGGAACCTGCCTGTGTAAACCGGAAAATATTATCAATAAAAAACAAAATATCGTGTCCGCCCGATTTATCATCTCCGTCGCGGAAATATTCGGCTAACGACAAACCGGAAAGGGCAACCCGTGCACGGGCTCCTGGAGGTTCGTTCATTTGTCCGAAGACAAGCGTTCCCTGTGACTTTGCCAGTTCGTTGCGGTCAACTTTCGACAAGTCCCAACCCCCGTTTTTCATATCTTCTTCAAATTCTTTGCCATAGCGAATTACACCCGATTCTATCATCTCACGCAGCAAGTCGTTTCCTTCGCGCGTACGTTCGCCTACACCTGCAAAAACAGAAATTCCGGAATATTTTTTTGCTATGTTATTAATCAATTCCATAATAATAACCGTTTTGCCTACTCCTGCCCCTCCGAACAATCCGATTTTACCGCCCTTTGCATAAGGTTCAATCAAATCAATTACCTTTATACCAGTGTATAACACTTCGCGTTGCGTGGTAAGATTTTCAAAAAGAGGTGGTTCGCGGTGTATGCTGTATTCTTTTACTTTTTCAACTTTTCCCAAGCCATCAATGGCTTCACCTATTACATTGAATAGCCTACCTTTAATCTCCTCTGTTGTAGGCATGGTGATGGGTTTGCCGGTGGCAATTACCGGCATTCCCCTGCGAAGTCCGTCGGTAGAATCCATTGCAATGGTTCGAATGGTATTTTCACCAATATCCTGCTGGCATTCGAGTACGATGACCTGACCGTTGTCGTTGGTTACTTCAAGGGCATCATAAATATTAGGTAAACGAACGTCTTCATCAAAAGAAATATCTATAACAGGACCAATGATTTGGATTATTCTGCCGGTATTTTTGGGGTTCATAAGAATCGGTATTTAAAAGCTGCCAAAATTAAACAAAACCTAAGTATAAGTATATGATAAATTATTTTTTTATGAGTTTCCTTTGGAAGATGATAATGGTTAACACTCCGATGGTTATAGCAGAATCAGCAATATTGAACACCGGACGAAATAACAAAAAATCTTTTCCTCCCCAGAAAGGAACCCATGAAGGATAGTTGCCGCTGATAATCGGGAAATAAAGCATGTCTACTACTTTTCCATGCAGAAAAGTACTGTAGCCGCCTCCGGCGGGCAAAAGTCGTGCTGTTTCTATAAAAGTACTTTCGCTGAATAGCATACCGTAAAATGCACTGTCAATGATATTTCCAAATGCACCGGCAAGAATAAGCGACATGCAGATAACCAAGCCTGTGCCGGCTCCTTTTTTGATAAGATACACAATATAATACCCTATTCCGCCGATGGCAATCAGGCGAAAAAGGCTTAACAAGAGTTTACCGTAGTTCCCTCCAAACTGCATCCCGAAAGCCATGCCTTCATTTTCGGTGAAATTGATAAGAAACCAATTGCCAAAAATCGGGAATTCCTGCCCTAATGTCATATGTGTTTTAATCCAGATTTTTACGACCTGGTCGAGCAGCAACACTAAAAAGATGATAATAAGAGATTTCTTTAACACGGCACTGCTAATTCTTTCCCTGCTGAAGTTTTGCATTTATACTTAAAGTAGCGTGGGGTACGCTGCGAAGTCGTTCTTTCGAGATGAGTTTTCCCGTTTCGCGGCATATGCCATAGGTTTTATTTTCAATGCGAATTAATGCATTTTCCAGGGCTTTTATAAACTTGTCCTGCCGGGCGGCTAATCTTCCATTTTCTTCTTTCGACATTACCTGGTATCCTTCTTCCAAAACTTTAAAAGTAGGGGAGGTATCATTAATGTCGTGTTCGTTATTTATGGTATAAGCTTCTGTAAGCATTTTAAGATCACGCCGGGCTTTTTCAAGTTTTTCAATAATTATTTGACGAAATTCTTCCAGTTCTTCATCTGAATATCTTGTCTTTTCTCTTAATTCGGTAGCTTCTTCGTTTTTCATAATGCTAAGTGTTAAATTCTGAATACTGTTTATTCCATTTTCTTAATAGAAATAAATGTAGCCACTTTTTCTGTAAGTTCAACTGCCACTTTTTCTGATTCATCAATACAATCAGGCGTTTTCAGTGATTCAGCCAAAGTTTCAGAACAAATGTAAGCATAATTTTGATTAATTACCGTTTCGATGAGCGGGTTTTTTTCAATCTGCAGAAAAATTTTATCAGTAATTTCATAATCAAGCTCTTTCCTAAGATTTTGAATGCGGTTAACCAATTCGCGGGCAATGCCTTCGTGGTACAAAACTTCGGTTACATTAATATCGAGCGCCACAGTTAAGTTGCCCATATGGGTAACAACCCACCCGGGTATGTCTTCAGTAATAATATCTACATCCTGTAATAAAATGTCAACGTTTTCATTATTAATATTTAGTGAAATCATTCCTTTGTTTTCCAGATCAGCAATATCGTTTTGGGTAAAAACTTCTATTGCTGTGGCAATGTTTTTCATCAATTTGCCATACTTAGGACCTAACGTTTTGTAGTTGGGTTTTATTTTCTTTACCAGAATATTTTGTTCAGCATCAATAAACTCAATTTCTTTCACATTCACTTCGGAAAGGATGAGATTTTTTACTGCTTCTACCTGTTGCCGGAAGTGTTTATCGGGAGCAGGTAACATGATTTTTTGCAGTGGCTGGCGAACACGAAGGTTGGTTTTTTTTCTGAGTGATAATACCATAGAAGAGATTTGCTGTGCCAATTGCATACGCTCTTCTAATTTTTTATCAATCATATGTACATCTGCTTCCGGAAAATCGGTAAGATGCACCGAGATTGCAGGATTTTTTATGGTAACCGCATTTAAATCGGTAAATAATCTGTCCATAAAAAAGGGTGCAATAGGTGCAGAAAGGCAGGCTATGGTTTCGATGCAGGTGTAAAGCGTCTGGTAAGCCGAAATTTTATCGTGGGAATATTCTCCTTTCCAGAAACGACGACGGCATAGGCGTACGTACCAATTACTGAGGTGTTCGTCAACAAATTCAGAAATGGCACGCCCGGCTTTGGTGGGCTCATAGTCGGAATAGTATTCGTCCACTTCAAGTATCAGTGTGTTAAGCTGCGAAAGTATCCACCGATCAATTTCGGGGCGGTTTATTAAAGGAATATCCGGTTCGGAATAGATGAACCCGTCAATATTGGCATACAGTGCGAAAAAGTTATAGGTATTGTAAAGGGTGCCGAAAAATTTACGCATTACTTCGGCAATTCCTTCAATGTCAAATTTCAGGTTGTCCCAGGGTTGGGCATTGGTAATCATATACCAACGGGTGGCATCGGGTCCATATTTTTCGATGGTTTCAAAGGGATCAACTGCGTTTCCGAGGCGTTTCGACATTTTATTTCCGTTTTTATCAAGGACAAGTCCGTTGGAAACAACAGCTTTAAACGAAACAGAATCGAATAGTAATACGGCGATGGCATGCAAAGTATAAAACCATCCGCGGGTTTGGTCAACGCCTTCGGCAATAAAATCTGCGGGGAAAATTCCTTTCAGCGAATCTTTTGTAAAAGGATAGTGGAATTGGGCATAAGGCATGGCTCCCGAATCGAACCAAACATCAATCAAATCCGGCTCGCGGCGCATAGGTTTGCCGGAAGGAGAAACGAGTAGGATTTCGTCAACGTATGGACGGTGCAAATCGAACTTCAGGTAATTTTCCTCTGTGGTATCCCCGGCTGTATATGTTTTTAAAGGATTGGATTGCATGAAACCTGCGGCTATCGATTTTTCAATTTCTTTTTTCAACTGGGCTACCGAGCCAATACAAATCTGTTCGGAGCGATCTTCTGTTACCCAAATAGGAAGGGGTGTTCCCCAATAGCGCGAACGGGAAAGATTCCAGTCAACGAGGTTTTCGAGCCAGTTTCCGAAACGCCCGGTGCCGGTAGCTTCGGGTTTCCAGTTAATGGTACGGTTAAGTTCCTGCATGCGATCTTTCAGTGCCGTGGTACGGATAAACCAACTATCTAATGGATAGTATAATATGGGCTTGTCGGTTCGCCAGCAATGCGGGTAGGAGTGCTCGTACTTTTCCGATTTGAAGGCTTTGTTTTCTTTCTTTAATTTTACAATTATATCAATGTCGACGTTATCATTAGATTCTGGAGTGTAGTCGGGTGCGTATTCGGATTTAACATACCTTCCGGCAAATTCACCCATTTCCCCGGTAAATTGCCCGCGTTTGCTTACCAATGTAAGGGTGCCTATACCGTATTGTTTTGCAACTCTGAAATCGTCGGCACCAAAACTGGGAGCTATGTGTACTATACCTGTACCGTCTTCGGTAGTTACAAAATCGCCGATAATTACACGGAAAGCATCTCCGGTTTCGGGTTGAGCATAAGGTAACAATTGTTCGTAGCGGAGCCCATCGAGTTGTGTGCCGGTAAAAAACCCAAGAATAGAAAAAGGGATGTTTTTTTGTCCGGGTTCGTATTCCGATAGAGATAGTCCTGCATTTTTTTCAGGGAAATATTTATCCAGTAAATCTTCTGCAAGAAATACATTGATAGGTTGATACGTATAGGGATTCCATGTTTTTACAATGGCATAGGTAATGTCTTTTCCAACAGCCAATGCTGTATTTGAGGGTAAAGTCCAGGGTGTGGTAGTCCATGCCAAAAAGAAAAGATCATCCTGAACAAAATTGGATAGCTGCTGCAGTAAAGGATGGTTTGTATCGAAACGTACTTTAAACTGGGCAACCACCGTATTGTCTTTTACATTACGGTAACAGCCGGGCTGGTTTAGTTCGTGGGTGCTCAAACCAGTTCCGGCGGCAGGTGAATACGGCTGGATGGTATAACCCTTATAAAGCATGCCTTTTTCGTAAAGTTTTGATAACAGATGCCATACACTTTCGATATATTTATTGTCGAAAGTGATGTAAGGATGATCAAGGTCAACCCAATAGCCGATTTTTTTTGTGAGGTCGTCCCATAAATCCTTGTATTTCATCACCTCTTTCCGGCAGGCATTGTTGTATTCTTCTACTGAAATTTTTTTTCCTATATCCTCTTTGGTAATACCTAAAGTTTTTTCAACGGCAATTTCAATAGGAAGCCCATGGGTATCCCATCCGGCTTTCCGTTCTACGAAAAAGCCCTTCTGTGTTTTATAACGGCAAAAGATGTCCTTAATAGCCCGTGCCATAACATGATGGATACCAGGTATGCCATTGGCAGAGGGGGGACCTTCGTAAAATACAAAAGGAAGATGGTTTTTGCGGTTGGCAAGGCTTTTTTCAAATATTTGGTTATTTTCCCACCACGACAAAACTTCTTTGCCGAGAGTGGATAAATTTAATTGTTTGTATTCTTTATACTGCGTTTTCATTCAGATAATTACGTTTTGCTATCGGAAAAAGAGGGTGCAAAATTAATAAATTTACATTACAAAAGTGGAGAAGCATGTTGAGGGTTTAGTTTTTTTTTATAATTTAGTCTGCCCGTAACCAAATAATTACGAACATGTCTAAGTCAAAAGATATCAAGAAAGAAGCAAAAAAAGAGCCTGCAAAATCGCTGAAGGAAAAAAGGGCTGAAAAAAAAGAAAAAAAAGCCAAGAAACAGTAACTCCTTCTTGAAAAGATTTTTAGGTATTTTTAATTTTATTCTGCATTCGCATTGCAAAGTAAGAGCATTGCTAAGCAAGAGTGTATTCCTTTTGTTTTGTCAAATTTTAACAATTATTTTTACGAGCAGATGATGAAAGTAATTGGACAAATAGAATGTCGTATATTAGAAAAGAATAGGACGCTGAGTTCACGGATAAAGTGGATAAACACTGATAATAATAACCTGAGTTCAAAATAAAATATGGTTTTACATTTGCCTGATAGGTTACTCTCCAGCAGAGCCTATTTCCGTTTGAGTAGCTTTTACAAAAATGTGAAATTTAAACTACCGTTCACTAAAAGTGTAGAAATAAACACCCTGAAAAATGTCCATTAGAAACCATCGTCTAAAATTTATCCTGAAAAATGTCTATTACTTCGCATTTTATAAAAAATGTACCAGGGAATATACCAAACAATGGATAAAAGAAAAGCATTTTAAAAAGTATTGGATTACCTGTCTTTTCTGATAAACGAGAAAAAATCAGGATCAACAAAGCATATTTATTTGGTTCGTATTCCAAAGATATTTTTACCAAGGATAGTGATATTAACTTAGCCATTGTTATGCCCGGTGTAAGCGATATTATAGGGATTCAGATACAGTTAATGGTACTCTGCCGAAATTTTTCCATTGATATCGAACCCCATCCTTTTAACGAAGCCGATTTTAATTTTTCCAATTCGTTGGCTTCGGAAATTTTACACAACGGTATTGAATTGCCGTTGAAGTTTAAATAAGTTTTTCTTACCTGAAAAGCAATAATAAAATTTTTGAATACCGGCTTACGAGACTTACTTTCTTTTATAATACCTGAATGTATGGTTGTTCCATACCATTTCATATTTTTTGGTATTGTTGCAAATGTAATATATCAGAGAGTCGTCGCTAAGTTTGGAGTGTATGAGAACATATTTCACATTTTTCAATCTGAACACGCTGTCAATTTCTTTTGCCGGCTGCCCCGGGCGGTTCGACAAAGCCGGATGACCGGTAAAAAGTGGCAGAACCCGTGGCTTTACGAAAGCTATTACCGCACTGTCGGGAGTGTGAAACCTTAGGTAGCGCAATGCTTCAACCGATTCTTTGCTCATGGGTCCATCGGGAATTTCGTTTTGTTTTCCTATAATTTCGATCCCGGGATAAACATACGAAGCCAAAACGATAAGTCCGAGTGCCATTGCAAGTTTCTTCCTTTGCAAAGGGAAATTCAACTTAACGGCATCAACTCCTTCTGCCGCATAAATCAATAAAAAGGCTGCAACCGGCAAAAGGTAACGAAAGCCGGTAGTATGCGAAGGAAACAGCAATAAAACCACAAAGTAAAACATCACAAACCAGTCGCCCGCCCCATGAGCTTTTTTGCGACGATTGATTATTCCGAACAACAATGCACAAAAAATCAAAGCATGAATGCCAAGAGGCAGCACCCACATAATTCCGCTTTCGAAATTGAAAAACAATTGAAAAGCATAAAAATAAAAACCTACACCTTCCAAAATTACCTTTGGCAAACCAGGCAGATTAAGTATGGCTATGTAGCCCGTTAAGCCGTCGCCAGGCAAACGGAAAACAATCACATTAAGAATTATATGAAGCATAATGGCTACTGCCGAAACTATAAAGGGTTTTTGGACTGCAGGGAATAGCTTTAATTTCGTGTTTTCGGCTTTTGTAGTCTTCAACGCCTTGATATAACTATCGAAAAGCAAGGCTGCAAGAGCAATAATTCCTACTGTTTTTATTAAAATTGCAAATCCAAAAATCGTCCCTGTAAGAACTGTCTGCCATGTTTTTTTACTTTTTCCATACATAAGCCAGGCAAGGAACAGAAAAAACACAAAGGGGATGTCGGCCATCACCTCCATTTTAAAATTCAGCATCCAGGGATTGTAAACAAGAATCAAAGTTAGCAGCAACGAATTCGGGTAAGAAAATCTCTTACTGAAAAAAATAAAGAACGTCAGCGCAAGCAAAACGAGAAAAGATGTTGTAAGATAGTTGAAGACGATATAATCAATACCAAAAACAGCATAAACGGGGGCAATGATCAAAGGGAACCCAATGGGATAAGCCGGAGGAGCATGCTGACGATAAGTTTCGTTGTAGATGTAACCGGTTTGCGATTGAGGAATGCCTTCCACGATATTTTTTGCCTGGATGATGTACTGGGCAAAATCGTCGCCCCAGTCGTGGCTGGAATGTATATTAATGAAAAAAAGCGGAATTAAAAGTAAAAACAATGCAACATGCCATGTAAAAACACGGGGAGATTTAATTGCCATAAGAATTTTTATTGGGTTTCAAAAGTGAGAAGAATCTGCTTCCTGAGCAAATCTTTTACGTAGCTCATATCATATTTCTTCCCTGTTTCCTTTTCAATGGAAGTTACTTTTTTATCTATAAAACCACAGGGATTGATAAAATTGAAGTAATTCAGATCTGTATTCACGTTCAGAGCAAAGCCGTGCATTGTAACCCCACGGCTTACCCTTACGCCAATAGCACAGATTTTACGGGTAAGATGCGGTTTAGCGGTATCAAGCCACACGCCGGTGGCACCTGCGAAACGTTCTGCCGTAACGTCAAGTTTTTCAAGAGTAAGGATAATGGCTTCCTCTATCAGAAAAATATACTTTTTCACACCAAGCGAAAACTGTTCCAGGTCGAAAATAGGATAACCAACCAATTGCCCTGGACCATGATAGGTAATGTCGCCTCCGCGATTAGTACGGAAAAAGGTAGCGTTTACTGCCTGCATCTGTATGTAACTGATAAGCAAATTATCCTCAGAACCACTTTTCCCTAAGGTATATACATGCGGATGTTCGCAGAACAGCAGATAATTTAAAGCTTCTATTTCCGGGATATCTTTCCCGGTTTTTCGTTTAATCACTTCCTGCAGAAGTTTTTCCTGGTAATCCCAGGCTTCCCTGTATTCCATGATTCCTAAATCATGATAAATAACAGACTTTTTCATCTATAAATGATTTTCGGCATGATACGACGAACGAACAAACGGACCACTTTCCACAAAACGGAATCCTTTGGCAAGTCCTGCCTTACGGTATTTCTCAAATACGTCCGGGTGAATGTATTCCGCAACAGCAATATTTCGAAGTGTAGGCCGCAGGTATTGTCCGAGGGTAAAAATGCCGCAACCCGTATCCAGCAGGTCGTTCATGGTTTCCAAAACTTCTTCTTCCGTTTCACCCAAGCCAAGCATTATCCCTGATTTGGCAGTTACTCCTTCCTGGCTGATGTATTGAAGAACAGCAAGACTACGACGGTATTGCGCACGGTTTCTTATCACGGGAGTAAGCCTTTCTACTGTTTCCAGGTTATGCGAAAGAATTTCCGGACGGGAATCTATCACTATTTGAAGTGCTTCTTCATCACCGTTAAAATCGGGAATCAGGGCTTCAATGGTCGTTTGTGGGTTCAATTTTTTTACTTTCCGGATGGTTTCTGCCCAAAGAGCGGCTCCGCCATCGGAAAGGTCATCGCGGGTAACGGAAGTAAGTACGCAATGTTTCAATTGCATCAGTTTTACCGTCTCTGCCACCCTTGCCGGTTCGCCGGAATCGGGAGGCATTGGTTTCCCATGGTCAACAGCACAAAAATGGCAGTTGCGGGTGCAGGTATTGCCCAGTATCATCAGCGTAGCAGTACCTTTTTCCCAGCATTCGGCCTGGTTGGGGCAGTTGCCACTTTTGCAAATGGTATGCAGACGGTTTTCGCTTACTGCATGGCTGACATTCAGAAAATTTTCACCTTTCGGTAGCTTGATCTTCAGCCAGGCAGGTTTGCGGATGGGTTTTTCGTTTTCGGGATTCATCTTTTCAAATTCTCGGGCAAAAGTACCAACAATTCTATCAGCATTAAAACTGCCTTAGATTCACCATTATCGTATAACTTTATAATTTTTATCTTTGCAAAAATTTTAATGATGAGTTTAGAACTGAGTGAACAGGAAGTTATCCGCCGCAATGCGCTTACAGAATTGGAAAATCTTGGCATCAATCCCTACCCTGCCGAGAAATTTGATGTTAATGTGAATACGAAAGAAATATTAGAAAATTTTCCTAAAGATAATACTCTTTACCAGGATGTAAGCATAGCCGGACGCATCATGAGCCGACGGATAATGGGTGCAGCTTCTTTTGCCGAAATCCAGGATGCCGAAGGTCGTATCCAGCTTTATTTCAAAAGGGATGACCTTTGCACCGGAGAAGACAAGACTCTGTACAACACTGTTTTTAAACGTCTGTCCGACATTGGCGATATAGTTGGTGTTAGCGGCTTCGTTTTCGTTACTCAGATGGGTGAAATCACCATTCACGTAAAAGAATTTAAACTTCTGAGCAAATCGCTTAGGGTTTTACCAGTGGTAAAGGAAAAAGACGAAGTGGTATATGATGCCTTTACCGATGCCGAAATGCGTTACCGTCAGCGTTATGTTGACCTGATAGTAAATCCACAGGTAAGGGAAATCTTTGTAAAAAGAACCAAATTGGTAAATTCCATGCGGCAGTTTCTGAACACTAAAAACTACCTCGAGGTGGAAACGCCAATTCTCCAGCCATTGTACGGTGGTGCTGCCGCACGCCCTTTTAAAACCCATCACAACTCGCTTGATATTACTCTTTACCTGCGAATAGCAAATGAATTATACCTGAAACGCCTCATCGTGGGCGGTTACGATGGCGTTTTTGAATTCTCAAAAGACTTCCGCAACGAAGGAATGGACCGCTTCCATAATCCTGAATTTACACAGATGGAACTTTACGTAGCCTACAAAGACTACGAATGGATGATGAATCTGGTGGAAGAAATGGTGGAAAAGATAGCATTCGACCTGCATGGGACAACAAAGGTAATGGTAGGCGAAAATATCATTGATTTCAAACGTCCCTGGAAACGTGCTACCATGTTCGAAATCATTCAACAATTTACCGGGATAGATATTTCGGAGATGAATGAAGAACAATTGGTGGAAACAGCCAAAAAGCTCGGCATAGAAGTGGATGCAAGCATGGGTAAAGGCAAGCTGATAGATGAAATTTTCGGTGAAACCTGCGAACCCAAGCTGATTCAGCCTATTTTTATCACCGATTATCCGGTGGAAATGTCGCCCCTGGCAAAGAAACACCGCAGCAAACCAGGTTTGGTGGAACGTTTCGAAGCCATTTGTAATGGCAAGGAACTTTGCAACGCCTTTTCCGAACTGAACGACCCCATTGACCAGCGCAAACGTTTCGAGGCACAATTAGAACTTGGCAAACGTGGCGACGACGAAAGCATGATACTCGACGAAGACTTCCTCCGTGCGCTGGAATATGGCATGCCTCCCACAGCAGGTCTCGGCATCGGCATTGACCGCCTCACCATGATCATGACCAACTCGCCATCCATCCAGGATGTGCTTTTCTTCCCGCAGATGCGCCCCGAAGTAGCTTCTTCTGCTCCGGTGAATGATGATGCCCAGTTTGAAACCTTAGGTATTCCTGCCGAATGGATTCCTGTATTTCATAAGGCTGGCATCAGTAATATTGATTCTCTGAAAAAAGCCAATTCCAACAAGCTGCTGAACGACCTTGGTGGCTTACGCAAAAAAATGAAACTCGACATCCCTACGATAAAACTGGATGATATTAAACGGTGGGTAGAAGGGTGATTTGGAAATTCATTGGTGGCATTCCTTTTTAGAAGTAAACGCATTTCTTTTTAAGGCAAAACAGACTTGCCAACCATTGAAGCCTGCAAAGAAAGTGGGAGGTTTTTGAAAAATATTAAATATCCTTTCTATGGATATTAAAACCCTGACGGGTTAATAGTAAAACATGTTTTATCCCGGACTCAGGTTATTCAATTGCAGAAGGCAAACTCTTCAGTTTTTTCATCCTGTAAACGAAAGCATTCATCGCCGATTTACCGCACCTGGTGATTGTAAGAGTATCGGGAGGCAGAATGGTGTCGAAACAGTCGCCGTAAAGTGGTAACGGATCTTTAAAATCATGGCTAAGGGTGATAAAGTAAGCATCTGTTCCGGCGGCAGGTATTCCACGAAGGTGGTTAATCCAATAATATTTATGAATACGTTCCAGGGTGCCAACAGCATACAGCTTTATGCCAAGGGGCTGTGCAACGTAATAATCGAGATTGGCAGCCGGGAACCAGCGGTAGGAAATTATCACCGGCTTGTGCATTTTCCCGTTTAGTTTATCCTGATTGATGATAGGTTCCACTTTTTCTTTTAACTGTTTCCAACCGTACATGTCGAGAGTGAGGTCGTCTTCTCCCATTTTTTGAGGGTTTCCGGTATGGCGCGTATCCAGATTTATCCAGCCGTAATTGATTTCTGTCCAACTGGCAGTTAAAGCAGTTCCCAGTAGTAAAAGTGAAATAATAATTTCTTTCGGAAAAAGGATTGATTTTTGTTTTTTGGAAGAGTTTTCAGCAAAAAAGGCTGCCGCCAGTAACATCAAACTCAAATAGGCGGGACCTGTCCAGTGGGGTAGAGTACTACGGAAAAGTGCAAGAAACAGGAAAGTGCCAATGAGTGGTAAACTGCTGAAAAGAAGTAATTTTTGATAGGTTGCTTGTACAAACTTCTTTTTTCGGATAAGTGCAACAAGCATCAGCAGGATAAGGATAAAGTTAACGGGATTGTTGTATAAAATTTCGCCAAAAAGTTCTGTAAAAAAATAATCCAACCGCAATCCTTTTCCAAAAAATCCGACTCTTTCGCTTTGGTAAGTAAAACTGATGAAGTTGTTCCCGATATTCCAGAGGAGTACCGGGGAAAAAATCAGGAGGGAAAGCAGGTGGGCTAAGTAAAATGAAGGGACTTTTAACCATTTCCGGTTATCGAAAATTACCATTGCCCAGATTGCAAGCCATAAAAATGCCGAAGTGTATTTGGAAATCATTGCCAGCCCGGCAACGATTCCAAACAGAAGAAAAAACTTTGTTTTTCGGGAGCTAACTTCGTTTCCCGTGAATATTTCTGCCATGCAAAACAATCCCAACAACCAGAAAAACACCTGCGGAGTGTCGGGAAGGATAAAAATGCCGGTAATCACAAAACAATATACCGAAGCGTTGTACAACAGGGCAGCGTACCATCCGGTGAGTTCATTTTTTATCTTTTTCCCGATTAAAAAAATAAGCCAGGTGTTTACCGCACCCATCACCACTGACGATAGGCGGATAAAAAATTCGCTGTGGAAAGAAAGGTTTAGCGAGAACAGTTGGATGAACCAACCCACCATAGGAGGATGATCAAAATGACTCCAGTCGGGATAAAGCGCATAAGTCCAGTAGTACACCTCATCGTTGTTGAACTCGATGGTGGCGGCAACAAATCCTCTTACCAAAAGCGAAAGAAAGATCAGCCATAAAAGTGGTCGGGTAAACTTAACGGGTGTTCGCAATGGGGAATTTTTTACAAAATTACCTTCTTTTTCGAATGATATAATACACTACATAAATTAACAGGACGGCAATTCCCATCCGGAGTATCCAGGTGCTGAAAAAATTTATTGTTGTGGCCTGCATTTGCGGAGGTTTGTTTTCGTTGTTGCGCACGATGGGATTCAGGTACATCGTTCTGCCATCCTTAAAACTTATTTCGGTACGGATATAAGTATCGGAAGGAATAATCAGGCACGATGCTTTGTTTTGTTTATTGACTTCCAGCTTTACCTTACCGTTTTGCCCGATAAAACGGAATTTTGCTGCCGTATCGCTCACCGCTACAACAAAAGTATCGTTTCTTACCGTAGCTTTCAGCAGGCGTGGAACGATCTTCATCCAGGCAATTTTTTGTTCCCAGGAGATATTTTGTGGTTTTCCGTCATCTATCCCATAGGTTCTTCCTGCTTTTATTGCATCAAGCACATCCTGTTGCTTTGCGGAAGGCGCATTTACGAAAGTGTAACGGCGAGCGATCTTAGGTGGTAAGGTTACATCGTGGGCATCGTCGTCGGCAAGCAGGGGAGCATAATGTCCGGTGGAAAGTGCTACATCCCAATGTTCGGTAGAGTTACGGTAATGATTCAGTACTTCTATACCATCGTAGCCGGTAAGGTAGCGGAAATCCTTTGGCGAAAAGCCGCGGCTGAACTTAGGATGGGCAACAAACACCAACTGATTATGTTTTTTCAGTGTTTTAATTAGGTATTGTTTCTGGTTGATGTTTTGGAATATCGGGAAATCTACCCAGCTCACTTTATCGCTGCCCAGGCACAACTGGTGAATCTTCTGCAGCCCGTAGCCATGTTCGTAAACGGGGATATAGCATTCATTGTCTTTGCCAAAAGTGTTTATTTTCTGGTAGTCCGAAATATTGATCACATCGTAGCCAAGCTGATGGTAACGATTGTAAATATCCTTGCTGTTGTTTTTACTGCCATCGGTAAGTCCGAACCATGCGTTGGAATGCACATGGAAGTTACATCTGAGCCAATGCGCCGAATCTGCTTCCTGGTATGGATTATAAATAACCTGTCCTGAAAATGGTTGGGGCTGCGGAAATTTATAAACCGGGCTCAGCAGGTATTGCGCCAATAGAAGATATAGAATTATGCAAGGCAATAACCATAATAAGCGGATCATTATTTTTATAACATATCTTAATGGCTTTCTCATCGGGTATAAATATTCAGAATTGACATTCTTTATCTATTAAAAGGGTAAAATTATAAAGAAAAACCAGAGCATTAAGATTTTTTATCATTTGGCAGTGTTTCCGACAAAAATATTATTTTTAAAAAATTGCCTGGTAAAGAATGAAATTTTTTAATAACAGTTAAAACAAAATACCGTTTTCAAAAAAAAATTATAAGAAATGTAAAAAAATAATGGTTTCCTTGCATAAATAAAAAACAAGCTGTAAATTTCGAGCGGAAATATTTGAATTTATTTAAATAAAAAACAAAATTATGACATTAGAAGAAAACCCCACGATACCTATAAAAATGTGTTAAGGGAATGGGGATTTCGGAAAGAAAAATACTAAAAATCATAACCACTTAGGTGCAAAGAGAACAAAGAAAAATATATCCTTAGTGCTTTTTAGTGGGCTTAGTAGTTAAAGAAAACAATAATTTAAAAACCCTTTGTAACTTCCTTTTTAAAACACACCGGTGGAGTCCAATTTAAAAATAAGGTTTCGCCGGTTTTTTATAATACTAAAAACAGTAAACATCCGTTTTCAGTATTAGTATTCATATTATTTTGTTTCAGTATTTGTTTCCTCCATTTTTTTTATCTTTGGAAAAATTTTTACCATACCATGATAAACCGTAAAAAGATCATCCGTTTTTCTGTTATCGGCGTAGTTGTGCTTATCGTTTTTCTCGTTATTGCCAAAAAAGCTGGATGGATAGGAAAAGAAGAAATCACCAAAGTAGCTACTGAATACGTGCAAAAAAGAACAATAGTGGAAACCGTATCCGCCAACGGTAAAATTCAACCTGAGGTGGAAGTAAAAATGACCCCGGATGTTTCAGGTGAAATTGTTACCTTGAACGTGAAAGAAGGCGATCCGGTAAAGGCAGGAGACCTGCTGGCACGTATTGATCCTGAAATTTACAGTTCCAACCTCGACAGGATAATAGCTTCACTCAACACACAAAAATCTACCTTTGCCAATTCCAAAGCAAGGTTAGCACAAGTAAAAGCCCAGTTTATCAACGCAAAATCTTCCTACGAGCGCAGTGTCCAACTATGGAAATCAAAAACCATATCTCCGTCGGAGTACGACAATGCCCAATCGGCTTATGAAGTGGCAAAAGCAGAGGTGGACGCTGCTGAACAAAGTGTAAAAGGTGCCGAATACGGTGTTAAAAGTGCCGAAGCCGCCGTAAAGGAAGCGAGAGAAAACCTTGCCAAGACCTCTATTTTTGCTCCCGTTGACGGAACTATTTCCAAACTGAACGTTGAAAAAGGCGAAAGGGTGGTGGGAACCTCGCAATTTGCCGGCACCGAAATCATGCGCATAGCCAATCTCTCCTCGATGGAAGTAAATGTGAGTGTTAACGAAAACGACATCGTAAGGGTAAAAATTGGCGATACAGCCCTGATAGAAGTGGACTCCTACCTTAACCGCAAATTTAAAGGACTGGTAACCGAAATTGCCACGTCAGCAAATACCACCGGGCTCAGCGCCGACCAGGTTACTAATTTTGATGTTAAAATTCGCATTCTCAAAGAATCTTACAAAGACCTCATCCCGAAAGGCGATACGGAAAAGTCTCCCTTCCGCCCGGGAATGTCAGCCACCGTTGATATCCAAACCAAAGCAGAAGTGAATACGCTCAGCATCCCGATTCAAGCGGTTACCACCCGTGCCGATTCTGCTAAAATAAAGCAAAATCAAGTGATTAGCCGTGAAAAACCAAAAACCGGAGAAGAATCTATTTCCCCAAAAACAAACGAACCCTTACAAGAATATGTTTTTTTGTATGTCGGCGGAAAAGTGAAAATGCAAAAGGTAAAAACCGGAATTCAGGACAATATGTACATCCAGGTTGTTCAGGGATTAAAAGTGAAAGACGAAGTAGTTACAGCACCCTACAAAGCAGTTACCAAAAAGCTGAAGGATGGGGATGCGGTAAAAAAAGTGGATAAAGAACAACTCTTTTCACAGGAAAAATAAAACCGGTGCCGGTAATTCTACATATCGAAACTGCAACCGATATCTGCTCCGTTGCCTTGTCAGAAAATGGCAACTTACACTCTCTTCGCGAAACTGCCGATAAAAACTCTCATGCAGAAATACTTGCCGACAGTATCGCACAGGTATTGTTTGAAACACAACTGAATGTACATAACCTGGATGCCGTGGCAGTAAGCCAGGGACCGGGTTCTTATACGGGTTTGCGGATAGGAGTTTCCACTGCCAAAGGATTATGCTATGCTCTTTCTATTCCGCTCATTGCAGTAAATTCTTTGCAGGCATTGGCTGCCGGTTCACGCATTTATGATACCGAATGTGGGGAAAATACATTATATTGTCCTATGTTCGATGCACGAAGAATGGAAGTATATTCGGCTGTTTTCAATTCTTCACTCGAAGAAGTAGAGCCCACTACTGCCCGGATTGTGGATGAGCACACATTCCGGTATTTATTAGATAATCATCGTGTTGTTTTTTCGGGCAATGGTGTACCCAAGTGCAAAACGGTAATTGCAGATGCGAACGCTATATTTTTTGCACAAGTACTCCCTTCGGCTAAGTTTATGATAACTATCGCCGAAAAAAAATTTATGCAATCGCAATTCGAAAACACCACTTATGCCGAGCCTTTTTATCTGAAAGATTTTATAGCAGGAATACCAAAAGTTAAAGGATTACATTAATTTTGCCTGTTTGAATATTGTTAACTGATTCTTTTGTTTAAAGAATTTTATTATGACAAGTTGGTTAGAAGATGCCGAACAACGGCAGGAACATCGCTTAGAAAGATCGCAGCGATATGTAGAAAAAATTCAGCAAAAAAAGAATTTTATAAAAACAAATTACCTTAAAAACGCCAAGGAGTATGAACATTTTATTTCGGTAGTCAACAACCTTACCGATAGGGTAAATGCACTTCCTTTTGATGACCGTCAGCCTTTTAAAAAAATCCATACCAGCACCAAAAAATCGAAGTTAGACAACAAACTTAATATTTTATCCAGCAGTAAACGTCTCGAAAAAAGAAAAAACAGCATCATTCTCCCCTTTTTTAAGGAAGAACATTACAAGCACATACGGGTTTTATATGTTTGTGTTTCTGACAATGCCGACATGGCAGATATAGAAATTAAAGAAACGCAACTCATGCGGGAAAAATTAAAACAGAAAAGCAAGCCCGAGAAAAAAATTGCCGGCATGTCTGTCCGTAGTCGTCAGCGGCACCATCAGATAGATGAACCTGCCGAAGAGCGTTTACATGTTTTATACTCTTTTCCTATAAGCGGGCTGAACGAAAAAATTGCAATGGAAATCATTGAATGGTTAGCTTTTAGAAAAGAATTACGGGATATTTCCATTTACAACCAGATAGAAGAAAACGACAAAAAATTCCTCGGTCGCAAAGTTTAACTATAAAGATGCAAGGTTAGAAATCTGGACTTCTCTTACACCCTTCTCGGTTTGATGTAGTGTACAACATTCATGGGTAAAATCGTGTTCGAAAAACAATATGGCAGTTCTTTTTTCAAAAATCTGCTCGCCAATAGTAGTGGTTATAAAAATTTACTTTTCGTTTATCAATATATCCGGGCTTCTATTTCGCCTTTCAAAACCATCAATCCATTTGTAACGAGTGCACGCATTTCATCTTCACCGGGGTAAACATGTACGGGGGCAATGCAATTCACCCTTTCGATAATCATTTTTACAAACCATTTGCTGTTTGCCATTCCTCCGGTTATTAGAATGGCGTCAACCTGACCCTTTAAAACTGGACACATGCTTCCAATGATTTTAGCTACCTGGTAAGCCATCGCTTCAAAGATAAGCTTGTGATGAGGATTGCCTTCGGCTGCTTTTATTTCCACATCGTATGCACTGTTGGTACCACAGTGTGCAGTTAGTCCGCCGCCGCCGGTTATCATTCTGAGCATTTGTTTTTCAGTATATTTTCCGCTGAAAGCCATCCGCACAAGGTCGCCGGCAGGCAAGGTACCACTTCGTTCGGGCGAAAAAGGTCCTTCACCGTCGAGAGCCTGGTTAACATCTATCACTTTCCCTTTTTGGTGTGCACCAACGGAAATTCCACCGCCCAAATGCACTACTATGAGGTTCAGGTCTTCGTATTTTCGCAAAACGGATTTGGCATGCTGACGGGCAACGGCTTTCTGATTAAGTGCGTGAAATATTGAAATCCTTTGGAATTCCGGATGACCGGAAATTCTTGCCAGGTCGCTAAGTTCGTCTACAA
Source organism: Lentimicrobiaceae bacterium (assembly GCA_023227965.1). Lineage (NCBI taxonomy): Bacteria > Pseudomonadati > Bacteroidota > Bacteroidia > Bacteroidales > Lentimicrobiaceae > Lentimicrobiaceae bacterium. The sequence goes on from JALOCA010000011.1 coordinate 61,365, forward strand.
CTACCGGGTCGGCAATGTAAGCCCGGGCGTTAGGCAGTTCACTGGCAATGTCGTCGGCAATCAAACCACCCAGGTTGCTTGCATGTTGCATTCGGGAATGTGTAAGATCGTGTTTCATTTCTTCGTTTACTTCGTACACTCCGGAAGGAATTGGTCGTATTACACCGCCGCGGCCGACAACTGCCCTGATTTCGTTAATCCGAACTTCAGCTTCTTGTAGTTCTTTATAGATGATATTTTTACGAAAAGAATACTGATCTGTTATTTTTTCAAATTTATCCAGTTCCTCTGATGAATGCCGTATGGTTTTTAAAAAAACGGGATTGTTGTCTTCAAAAACTGCAATTTTAGTTGAAGTGGAACCAGGGTTAATGGCTAAAATTTTAAATTTATCCATATTATTTTAAATAATACTATTTTATGCTAAAAGGGCGGCAAGAGCAATGGAATAGAGTTTGGTTTTTTCGCTGTCGCCCCGCGAAGAAAGTACAGCAGGTACTCTTGCACCCACTACCAATGCAGCTAATTCGGCTCCGGCAAATTTGGTACTGTTTTTATAGAAAACATTCCCTGCTTCGATATTGGGAAACAACAAACAATCTGCATCTCCTGCTACTTCGCCTGTTATTTTCTTGATTTGAACAGATTCTTTATCAACGGCGCCATCTAACGAAAGCGGACCATCAATAATAGCACCTTTAATCTGCCCACGTTCAGCCATCTTGGCAATAATGGCTCCGTCAACACAAGCGGGCATACCTGCCAGCATTTGTTCAGTAGCTGCAATACAGGCAATTTTGGGTTTTTCGATGTCCAATGCATGGGCTGCTTTTATCAGATAGTTGGCAATGGCAATCTTTTGTTTCAGATCGGGTAATGGGATGATGGCAACATCGCTACAAATCAATAATTTGTGATATGCAGGAACTTCAAATACGCTTACATGGCTCAGGATGGCACCCGGATTACAAAGTCCACTTTCTTTATTAAGAATGGCTCTCATGTATTTATCTGTACTTACCAGTCCTTTCATCAAGATATCACCTTCGCCCTTATTGATTAATGCCACAGCCAGAGTAGCGGCTTTTTGTTCGTTGGCTTCCTGTACAATACGGAATTGGGTTACGTCAATATTTTCCGATAGACACACCTTTCTTATAGTAGCTTCATCTCCAACAAGCGTTGCATTAATAATACCCAATTTGCAAGCCTGGTTCACTGCTCCAATGGTATGCGAATCGTTGGCATAAGCTGCCACAAGTCGTTTTCTGGGCTTATTTTTTACAACTTCAATCATTTGTTCCAGTCTGGTAATTGCCATATCGTATTTCTCCTTATATATTAATTGATTTTTAAATAGTTAAATGTTTCTCTCCATTTTTGTTTTTCGGGTGCAAAATTAGAAATTCCCAGCGGAAAAGTAATAAAATTTTCATTTCATTTTACTTTGTTACTGTTTATTTTGAGTAAAAATCTATCATCCTGCCGATGGCATCCCTACATACAGGACAAAATGTATTATAAACAGCCGATTTCATGGAGCAATCGTAAGCCGGACGGTACATTCCCTTAGTAATATAACCCCCACCTTCAAAAACGCCTGTAACGTTTTTATATTTTTCTTCATTGGGTGTAGGAACGGGTATCCCCGTTTCTACCTTATTTTTCCATTTGGCATCGAAATTAACCAAAGTGGTTAAATTAGGCTCCCAGGGTTCCATTTCTAAATTATAGAAACCTGTATAAGCCACGTCTGAAGTGTAATATTCGTCGCCCAAACCGGCAAATGCGTGCCCGAATTCGTGAGTAAAAACGAATGCTGAAAGGCTGTTGTCAACGGAAGTAACGGCAAACTGGTTGAAGATACCTCCTCCTCCGTATTTTTCGGAATTCACCAGTAGTACAATCTGGTCGTAAGGAGCATTTGCAGCCAGGTTTCTGAGTGTTTTATTGTCGAAAGTAGTTAAGTATCGTTCCGAGTCGAAAGTATAAAATGTTGAGTTGGCAACGGTATTTTTCCAGGTTCCGGTTGCTGGGATGTCTGTTCCCGATTCGGTTGACGGTGCTTCCACTGCCCAGATATTGATGCCATTACTATATGTATCGTAAGGATGGCAATGGAGAAGGTAATCGGCAAACCGTTTGCAATCGTTGCTGAATTTTTTCATTTCTCCCTCTGTATATCCATCAGAGATAAATACAATATCCAACTTTTCGGAAGGCTCACCCGATTGCTGCACCACCTTACAAGGATATTGCATCTTCCTTTCCCTGCTGATAAAATGGTCGGCTGGGTTTATCAGATATGTAAACTTCAACTCCCAACTACCGGAAAATTTTCTGCAAAATATTTCTAAAATAACTTTGCTTTTGGGAAAGGGAAAAATCACACTTTCTGAAAATGATTTTTGTGTGGTTTTCGCTTCTTCCGTTGTTTGCCATTCGGCAAAAAGAGAGGAAAATCCACGGGAATAAATAAGTTTTTTTGTGTTTAAGTCTTTGATAGTAAACATATATTCACCGTATCCTGAAGTATCGGTGAGTTGGGTTTTTGAACCTGCCCAAATGGGTTCTTCTATCATTTGGTCGAACGAGATGATATCTTCATTTTCGTTTCCGGTATGAAAATAGTCGAATCGGAGGGTTTTATCGTAAAAATAGTCGCTGAAAGCTGCCTGGACGGTTTGCAATGCTAAAAGAAACCCGATAAAAAGGAAATATCGCATAAAATAGGATTTGATTTTTTCGTTGGCAAAATTATACAATCTGCTTAATAAACAACGTATAAAAGAGAAAATTAAAAATCTGAGAAATACATTTTTTGTTTCCAATTGCGGGGAATACGAAAAATAAAAATTAATGTTGGCTTTGGAGACGACAGAAATCCGAATTAACTCAAAAAAAAACAGAAATTCTTCGTAAGTTTGTATGCAGAAAAAATGGTCGGCTTATGTGGAAAAAAATCCCTTCGTTACTAAAAAACAAATATTTGCTGATAACAATTATTTTCGTGGTTTTACTTTTGTTTTTCGATGACAGCAACATCATTTTACAATACGAACAAATGCAACAACTTAACGCCATGAAGACAGAAAAAGAATTTTACCAGAAAGAAATTCTGAAAAACAAGACCCTGCTCAATGAAATGCTTTCCGATTCGTTAACCATCGAAAAATTTGCCCGGGAAACCTACCTGATGAAAAAAGACAGCGAAGATGTATATGTAATTGAACGAGATTCTACAAAATTTCAATAAATTACGCAGGATCAACATCTATTGCGACCGTAATTTTTTTAAAATCTGCTTCCCTTAAAAAAGCATTTACTTTAACCGCAATAGTGTTTTTAGTATCGGAAAGGGCTGCCGAACGAGGTATTTTGATAATGATATTCTTTAAAAACTGATTTCTGATGCGCGAAACCGGCGGATATTCGGGACCCAAAACCCTGATGCCGGTAATTTTTTTTAAGCTTGCAGCCAAAGCATCAGCAGCTTTATTTACCAGATTGGGATCTGTTTGCTTTAATGTAAGGCGGACAAGCCGTACAAACGGAGGGTACTGAAACTGCATTCGTTCTTCCATCTGGTGGGAATACATTGCTTCGAAGTTATTATTCAGCACATAGCGGATTATCGGATGCTGGGGGTTGTATGTTTGAATAATCACCTTCCCTCGTTTGTTTTTCCTTCCGGCTCTTCCGCTTACCTGTGCCATAAGCTGGAAGCTGCGTTCGTAAGCCCTGAAATCAGGATACGTCAGCATGGAATCGGCATTCAGAATGCCTACCAGTCCTACGTTATCAAAATCAAGTCCCTTGGTAACCATTTGTGTACCTACAAGTACATCAATAATTCCGTTTTCAAAATCTCCGATTATCTGTTGGTGCGAATATTTGGAACGGGTAGTATCGAGATCCATTCGGGCAATACGGGCTTCGGGAAAAAAAATGGCAAGTTCTTCTTCAATTTTTTCCGTACCAAAACCTTGCATCAGAAGACCGGTATGTCCGCAATCGGGGCATTCTGCCGGAATGTGGGTGGAATACCCGCAGTAATGGCACTTCAGCAGATTGATTTTTTTATGGTAAATAAGCGAAACATCGCAGTTTATGCACTGAGGAACCCAATGACAGGCATTGCATTCAATACGAAGGGAGAAACCTCTTCTGTTCTGAAAAAGGATAACCTGTTCGTTGGCATCAAGGGTTTCCTTGATACTTTCGATTAAAAAAGGTGAAAAATGTGATTTCATGTTCTTCCGGAGGGTTTCTTCCCTGATGTTGACCAGAAAAATCTCGGGGAGTAACAAACCGCCAAAACGATGTGTCAAACTTGTTAATGTATATTTCCCGCTAAGGGCATTACAGTAAGATTCCACCGAAGGAGTAGCTGATCCCAGCAAAACGGGAGCCTTGTGTAAATATCCCAGGTAAATTGCAGCATCCCTTGCATTGTACCGTGGGGCAGGGTCCATCTGTTTGAAGGAGGTATCGTGTTCTTCGTCAACGATAATCAAACGCAGACGGGAAAAAGGCAAAAATAAAGCCGAACGCGCTCCAAGCAGTACTGAATAACTTGCTTCAGTACCAACCAGTATATTGTTCCATATTTCTACCCGCTCACTATCATTGAATTTAGAATGATAAATGCCAACCTTGTTACCAAAATATTTCCGTAAACGGTTTATTATTTGTGTTGTAAGAGCAATTTCGGGCAAAAGGTACAAAACCTGCCCCCCATTTTCAATTACCTGGCTGATAAGTTTAATATAAATTTCGGTCTTTCCGCTCGATGTAATGCCATGAAGCAAGCTTACACCGTTTTTTCCCAATGTTTGTAAGATGCTTTCATAGGCTTGTTGCTGGTATTCATTTAGTTCAATAGCCTCCGGAGTGTTTTCCGCCTCAAAAGTTTTCAGTCGGCTTAATATTTTTTCTTCCATTATGAAAATACTTTTTTTTACCAAGGCAGTAAGGGCTGCATCCGCATTTTTTTGTCTGGCAAGCAAATCGGCACGCGAAACGGCAACGGGACTTTTCCCGAAAGCCTGTGATAACTGCAGATAGGTCATCAGCAGTTCTAATTGTTTAAATGCACGTTTTTCAAGTTGTTCAAAAACCTGTTTCAGGGAATTTTCGTCAGCGTAAGCATCGGCAATACGAATGTAGGTTTCTTTGTGAGGCTTGTATTTTTCCTCCACCTCTTCATTAACCAGCACTATATTTTTCTCTATGAGTGCTTTAATAATCGGGATAATTTTAAGTTGTCCTGCTATACGTGCGGCATCACTCAGGGTAAGCACAGGCTGTTGCTGCATGGCTTCGGCAATCATGAGCTCTTTTTCGTTAAGGGAAGAGATATCGCCGTTAAAAACCGGGTTCAGAATGATACGCGATTCGCTGGCAAGTTTAAAAGCCGAAGGAAGGGCAACATTCATCACTTCTCCTTCAAAACAAAAATAATATGTTGCCATCCATTCCCAAAAATCAAACTGCCAATTGTTTACCATGGGCTTGACATCGAGTACCGAAAGAATGTATTTTACCTCAGTGTAAGCAGGGGGTTTTTCGTGAACAGATTTTACGAGGGCTGTGTACAACTTTTTTTTACCAAACTGAACCACAACACGCACCCCGGGCTTTACCATCGTATTCATTTCGTAAGGAATACGATATGTAAAATACCCTTTAACAGGTAACGGAAACAGAAGATCGGCAAAAAGCGTACATCTATCCATTTTAGGTGGCTTTTTTGCTTCCCCTATATAATTCAAAGTTCAGAAAACGGCATTCTAATTGTCCGTTAAAAACAATATATTTTTTTGAGGGTTTTAAGCCAATAAATTTGATGTTGGCAATATCGGCACTGATAATCCATGCATGAAAATCACCATATTTTTGTTTGAGGGTATCGCCCATATCTTTGTAAAGACCGATGATGTCTTTCACTTGCAGGCGTTCGCCGTAAGGAGGATTTGTAACAAGCCATCCATTGCCAGCGGGGGGAGTAAAATCCTGGAAAGAAGAATGGAACAGTTCTATATCCTTATGCAGCCGGGCAAACTGAAGGTTTCTCCTGGATATGGCGATACTTTTTTCCGAAATATCGCAACCGATAATCCGATGTTCAAACTCCACTTGTGTATCAATGGTTTCGGCTTGCAATTCTTCCCATAAAGAAGGCTCATAATCGGGCCAGTTCATGAAACCAAAAATCTGTCGGTAATTTCCTGCCGGGATATTATTGGCAATCAGAGCAGCTTCCATCAGCAGGGTTCCCGAGCCACACATAGGGTCAACAAAATGAGATTTTTTATCCCATCCGCTCATTAAAATCAGTCCTGCAGCTAAAACTTCGCTCATGGGCGCTTCACCTTGCACTTGTTTATACCCCCGTTTATGCAAGGAGGTTCCTGAACTGTCGAGAGAAACATCGCAAACATTATCCTGAATATGAATATTAATTCGCAAATCGGGATTTTCCGTGTCCACCGAAGGACGTCTGCCAAATTTGTTTCGGAAGTAATCTACTACAGAATCTTTTGAACGTAAGGCTACAAAATGCGAATGTGTGAACAGCGAATCGTTGACTACGGCATCCATAGCCAGAGTCTGGCGCACATTCATGTATTCGTCCCAGGGAATGTTCTGTAACTGTTCGTATAAATCCGCTTCATTTTTCAACGGGAACGACCGGATGGGTTTCAGAATGCGAAGAGCCGTACGACACCATAGATTAACTTTGTACATCAGTCGTTTGTCTCCGTTAAAACTTACTGCCCGTTTCAGAATTTTTACATCTTCTGCCCCAATTTCTTCCAGTTCGCGGGCAAGAACTTCCTCCAGCCCGGTGATGGTTTTGGCTACCATCTGATACTTTTTTTCGTTTGTCAAGGGTAAAATATTTGATGCAAAAGTACCAATTTTCGACAGCGCTTTCCGCTATTCTGGGATTTTTAACTAACATTGTAAAATTTATTTAACCCTAAAATGTCTGGACGACATATTTTTTTCAGGCTTTGCAGCCTTTTGTTGGCGTGGTATTGTTTTATATTTCAGATAAATGCGCAAACATCTGACAGTTTGCATTATACGTTTTTGCAAAAAAAAATTATACAGGCAAAACCTCTATCTGCTCCAGCTTTGCTTGCCGGATACGGTATTGCTGCTTTTTACCATAACCATAATTTCTACGACCGTTTTGATGCACACAACGACCTGCAAAAAAATTTCCCTAACTTTAAAACCGATGCCGATGGTTTTCTTCCCTTTGCTCCCGGAATAGCTGTATATACACTGAATATCTGTGGAATACAGGGGAAACACAATTTTACAGATCGTACAGCCATTTACCTGATTGCCAACGCTATTAATGGAGGTATTACACTAACAATGAAAAACATAACCCACGTTAAACGTCCTGATAAGTCCAATTCTGCTTCTTTGCCCTCATTACACACATCGGTAGCTTTTGCCAATGCACAATTTATGCACTGCGAATATGGGGAACGCAGCCTTTGGTATAGTTCGGCTGCCTATGCAGATGCTACTGCCGTTGCCGTTTTGCGGATGCTCAATAATAAGCACTGGCTTTCGGATGTTATGGTTGGTGCAGCCGTGGGCATGGTTTCTGCTCAGATTACGTATTGGATTTACCCAGCTATTAAAAAACAGGTAATATTGCTTATAAAACAAAAAAGAAAATACTAAAAAACAGAAAAAAGTTTAGTTTTTTTATATTTGTCGGCACATATCGTAGAATGAAGAAAAAAATTTCCCTTTGCTTGCTTTTGATAATTCCCTGGATTGCATTTTCACAGCAATGCAAGGTTTCGGGTAAAGTTATTGATGATCAAACTCATGATCCGCTGGCTTTTGTAAACATTGTTATCAATAAGGGCAATAAGGGCGATGTAAGTGATATTGATGGAAAGTTTAATTTAACCTCTTCTGTTCCCATACAATCGTTGCATTTCAGTTATGTGGGTTATAAACCTGTTTCTTACGAAATCGGTAAACAAACGACTGGATTACGGATAGAATTGCACCGGATCCAGCTCGAACTATCCGAAGTGGTGATTATTCCCGGGGCAAACCCCGCCCATCGGATAATACTGAATGCACTAAATAACAAGGAAATAAACGATCCTGAAAAACTGAAATCCTTTTCCTATACTTCATACGAAAAGTTCATTTTCGAGCCGGATATTGATTCTGTTATCTTGAATGATACTTCGACACAGGATACTACTATGAAAAACATACGCGATTTTTTAAACAAACAGCATTTATTTATGATGGAAAACGTTGTGGAGCGCATGTTTATATCGCCGGATAAAAACCGTGAAAAAGTTACCGCTACACGCATTTCGGGATTGAGTGATCCGTTGTTTGTGTTCCTGATTTCGCAGGTACAATCCACTTCTTTTTATAAAGAAATAATAAAAATATTAGACAAAAATTATGTTAACCCCATCAGCAACGGATGTACTTCCAAGTATTTTTACCAGTTGGAAGACACTTTGTACAGCGAAAACCATTCCGATACCACTTTTGTGATTTCTTTCCGTCCGTTTAGGGGGAAAAATTTTGATGGATTGAAGGGGCTTTTGTACATCAACAGCAACAAATGGGCAATACAGAATGTAATTGCTTCCCCTGCAACTACCGAAGGTTCAATTACCATTAAGATTCAGCAAAAATACGAACTGGTGGATGGCAAACACTGGTTCCCGGTACAGTTGAACACTGACCTTACATTTCTTTCAGTACAGATTTCGGCTGGCAAAAAAAATTTCCACATGATGGGAAAAGGCAAAAGCTATATCCGTGACATTGTGCTGAATCCGGATCTTGTAAAACGAAAATTTGATAATATTGAAGTAGAAGTGGCGCCTAATGCCGCCGAAAAACCGGATACTTTCTGGAACAATTACCGGGTTGACAGCCTTACAAGTAAGGAAAAAGAAACTTACCGTGTAATTGATAGCATCGGTAAAGCCGAACATTTCGACCGCATCGTGCGTACTCTCGAAACGTTGCTTAAAGGCAGGATTCCCTATAAATTTCTTGATTTTGATTTGAATAAAATCGCCCGTTACAATCCTTACGAAGGGTTGTATCTGGGGTTAGGTGCTGTTACCAATGCACGTTTTTCGCGCCGGATTACTCTTGGCGGCTACTGGGGTTATGGCTTTGCCGATCAAACTGCCAAATATGGCGGCGAAGCCTCCTGGCTTTTACACCGAAAAACAGATCTTAAACTTACGGCATCATACATCAATGATTTAAGCGAAGCTGCTTCCTGCAATACTTTTTCGGGGGAGAAGTTATTGGCGGATGAAAGTTTCAGAAATTACCTGATAAAAAAGTTTGACAGAACGGAAAATAAACAGCTTTCGTTAGATTTTCTCTGGCTAAAATACCTGAGAACCAATGTAAGTATCACCCAACGCTACCTTTTTCCCACTTATCCTTATGCTTTTTCGAGGCATAAACCAGGATATTCAATCCTTAATTTAACAGATTTTCATTTCACAGAAGTAAGCCTGAGACTGCGATATGCCTACCATGAAAAGTTTCTGCAAAATATACACGGAAAAATTTCGTTGGGCACACAATATCCTATTGTTTGGTTACAATTTACACGAGGGTTCGATAATTTTCTCCATGGCGAATATCCCTATGGTAAAGTGGATATTAAAATTGAAAAATCTTTTTTTACAAAATATATAGGAACAACATCGTTTACGCTTATGGCAGGTCTTGTACAGGGAGATGTACCTTACAGCATCCTGTACAACGGACACGGAAGTTACCATCCGTTTACTCTTTATGCTCCTTGCAGTTTTGCGACTATGCGTATGAATGAATTTGCAGCCGACAGGTACGCAGCACTTTATGTAACCCATAATTTTGGGAAACTGCTGTTAGGTACACAGAAATATTTGATTAACCCCGAATTTGAACTTGCAACCGGAATAGGTTTTGGGGAGCTGAAAGATGAAAGTTTTCACAGGGATGTTCAGGTAAATTCTTTTGAAAAAGGGTATTATGAATCGGGATTGCTGATAAATAAAATCCTTGATTTGAATTTGTACTCGTTAGGTTTTGGTTTTTTTTACCGTTACGGGCACTACTCGTTTGAAAAGACTGAGGATAATGCAGCCTGGAAACTCACTCTTCAGTTTCCGTTGTAATTACTTTGAGTTAAGCTCATCGTAATTTATTTCCTTGATAAATTTGCCTTTATCATCGTAAAAACGCCAGATTCCGCAGCGTTCATCATCTTTATATTCGCATTCATAAAAAATCTTACCATTTTCGTGGAAAACGGTTCCTTTGCCGTTGCGTTTGCCGTTCTTAAATTCTCCTTCGCTCCACAATTTTCCATCTCTGCGCCAAAAAGTCCATTTTCCGTCACGTATCTGGTTGTTTAATTCTCCAACATATTGTTTTTGATGATTTTCGTAATATTTTATTTCTTTTACAAGAATTTTAGTCTTTCCTTCCTCCTTGTAATAATGAACCATTTTTTTGCTACCATCGGGATATTTTGCATCAACTACTTCTTCTACTTTCTCTTTGCAGGCAAACATCACGCTCAAAGCCAAAAAACAATACAGCCACTTTCTCATTTGTTTACAGTTATTTATAAGTTGCAAGAATTTTTAATTTTCTGGTTGTCAATTTATTATTTTTGAAAAATAATTTCATTTTTATCTGTTAAAACTAAGGCGCATACCCATTTCGTTGTTATTAAAAGCTCCGTTTTGGTACACTAAATTTCCGTTGACAAAAGTATGGGTAATTTTTGAATGAAAAGTTTCTCCTTCCAAAGGCGACCATCCGCATTTGTAAAAAATATTTTCACGGGATACTGTTTCGGAAGCATTCAAGTCAATTAATACTAAATCTGCGTAATATCCTTTTTGCAGGAACCCTCTTTCCCTAATTCCAAAACACAATGCTGGGTGATGGCACATTTTTTCGACAATTTTTTCAAGAGAGATTTGTTTCCGATGGTATAATTCGAGCATCATCAGCAGGGAATGTTGAACTAATGGTCCACCTGAAGGAGTGGCAAAATAACTATGTTGCTTTTCTTCCAATGTATGGGGGGCATGGTCAGTTGCAATGATGTCGAGAGTATTGTTTAACACAGCTTTAAGCAGTGCCTGCCTGTCGGAAGCGGTTTTTATGGCGGGGTTCCATTTTATGAACGAGCCTTTACGGGCATAATCGCTTTCATCGAACCAAAGATGATAAACGCACACTTCGCCGGTTATTTTTTTTTCGGAAAGTGGAATAGTATTCGAAAGCAGTTGCATTTCTTTTGCGGTGGAAAGGTGTAGCAGATGCAGACGGGTTCTTTTTTTGTAGGCAAGTTCCACGGCATAAGCCGATGATTTATAACATGCTTCAGCACTTCTAATCAGTGGGTGACATTCCATGGGGATGTTTTCGCCATAGCGGGCATGGAAAATTTTTGTATTTTTTTGTATGATAGTTTCATCTTCGCAATGCACTGCAACCGGAATTCTACCTAAAGAAAAAATTTCCTGCAGTGCAAAAGGATCGTTCACAAGCATATTACCGGTAGAAGAACCCATAAAAACTTTGATCCCACAAATTTTCGAAGGATCGGCTTTGCCGAGTTCGGAAATATTATGGTTAGAAGCGCCCATGTAAAACGAATAATTGGCAAGAGATTTTTCGGCAGCAAGCTGAAACTTTTCTTCAAGCAAATCAAGGGTCAGCGTATTGGGGATTGTGTTGGGCATATCCATAAACGAAGTAACTCCCCCGGCAACTGCAGCCCGGCTTTCGGTAAACAAGTCGGCTTTATGGGTTAAACCAGGTTCGCGAAAATGTACCTGATCATCAATAACCCCGGGAATCAGCAATTTCCCTTCACAATTTATCATTTCAACTTTGGGAAAGGCGTTGTCTTCATCTGAAAAAACTTCCTGAATACGTCCATCAGCAATTAAAACATGCCCCGAAAAGATTTTACCCTCATTTACAATTCTTGCATTGGTAAGAAGAACAGATTTGCTCATAGATGTTTATATAATAAATTGCAATGATCGGATAAATTGCAAAAAATCAAACAACAGAAATCCCTCAATAAAAAATTATAATGCTTTGCGGTATTTGTGAAACCAGCTACTGAATTTCATACTAATGACCCCTAAAAAGGCTTCCTTAAAAATACCTTTGCTCATTTTGGAAGAACCTTCTGTACGGTCGGTAAAAATAATGGGAACTTCCTTGATGACAAAGCCGAGCTTCCATGCTGTAAATTTCATCTCTATCTGGAAGGCATACCCGATGAAGCGTATTTTGTCAAGGTCAATGGATTCTAACACTCTGCGTGTATAGCAAACAAAACCTGCAGTGGCATCACACACTGTAATACCGGTAATAAACCGGACATACTTTGACGCAAAATACGACATCAAAACACGGTTCATTGGCCAGTTTACCACGTTTACTCCTTTAACGTAGCGGGAACCGATTGCAAGGTCGGCACCCTGTTGTGAACAAGCCTCATATAACCGGCACAAGTCGTCGGGGTTATGCGAAAAATCGGCATCCATTTCAAAAATAAAATTGTAATGTCTTTTTAATGCCCATTTAAAACCATGGATGTAAGCCGTTCCCAAACCAAGTTTACCTTTTCTTTCTTCAATAAACAATTGATCGGGATACTGGAGCATCAATTCCTTAACAATATCGGCTGTGCCATCAGGTGAGTTATCCTCAACGATTAAAATATGAAAATCAATAGGCAGAGAAAATACTTTGTGAATAATTTTAGCAATATTCTCTTTTTCGTTGTAAGTGGGTATTATTACTAAATTTTCTTGCACTGTTAAATTTTTTTTTACGAAATTACACTATAAATTAAAATTAAACGACAACATTTCAAACGAAACTGATTTTAAATTATTTTGTTATAAATATATATACTGGCAGATGGTCGCTGTATCCACCGAGGAATGCTCCACCTGCAAAGGTACGAAAAGGATAACCCGAATACTGACCTTCTTTAGTAATGAGAAATTTTCTGTTGAATACTTTGGCTTTATAAAAACTGTAACCTTTAACACCATTTTCTCTTAGCCATGCTTTGGATAAAATTATCTGGTCGAAAAGATTCCACGAGTCGCGGTAAGCTAATGAACCAATTCCATTTTTAAACATTTGTAACATAGGATTATACATAATGGTATTAAGATTTTTCTTAATACTGGGGTCAACCGGGTCATCGTTAAGGTCGCCCATCACGATAATTTTAGCGTCTTTGTTAATTTTCAACAACGAATCAACTATCGAACGTGTAAGTTTCCCGGCAGCCATACGGTATTCACTGCCATGACCACGTGAGGGCCAGTGGTTCACGATAACTGTAAGAGGGTCTCCATCAAAAAGTCCACTTACGACCAACTGGTCTCGGGTTTTAAATTTAGCATCCCAGTTTACGGTTAATTTTACCACTTTAGCATTGGTTACAGTAAAATCTTTTTCCCGGTACAGCAGAGCTACATCAACTCCCCTGCTGTCAGGCGAATCGAACTGCACTATTGCATAACCGGATTTTTTTAAACGAGGGGTAGAAATCAAATCTTCAAGAACACGGTGATTTTCGATTTCCGAAACTCCAATAATAGAAGGACCTCCTTGGATAAACTCATCCCCGATTTGGGATATCACTTCCGACATATTGTTAATCTTGAGCAAATAACGTTTGCTTGTCCAATCGTTTGCACCTCCGGGTAAAAATTCCGCATCATCAGTCCTGGGGTCATCAATGGTGTCGTAAAGATTCTCAAGATTATAAAAGGCGATACATCCTACTTTTACTTTTGCTTCCTGGGCAATAACACTCAAAAAACCTGCAGTTAATAGCAGAATTGATAAAATTGACATTTTTTTAAACATCCTGAAAAGGTATTAATATTTAAATCTGTGGCAAAGATACCCGTTTCCCGCAAATTTTCAATTTAATACAAAATATATAAGCAAATAGGGCTGTATTTGTTTTTTTTGTTCATTTGTAAAATTTTTGAGATTTATAAAAACCACTATCAAAAACATTTACAAAAACATTAATACATGAAGAAATTTTTATTTTTAGTAATGCTGTTGCTATTCGTCTGTCTGGGGACTTTTGCACAAAATGCTTTTATCAGCGGTAAGGTCTTGGATGCGGGTTCTAATGACCCGGTAGAAGGGGTAATCGTAACAGCCGGAACAATGAAAACGCTTACCGAAGCCGATGGTTCATTTATTCTTAAAAACCCTGCTACCGGTAACATCACCATCAGTTTTACGATGCAAGGTTACGAAACTATCGAAAAAACGGTATCCTTCGAGGGAAAAAATCTGAATCTGGGTTCTGTCCAGATTAAATTGTCATCACAGAATGAAGCCGCTGATAATGGAATAAGCGAAATCAGCCTGGCTAACCTTGATTCGGACGACGAAACCAAGGACCAAAGTATTTCTGGTTTGTTGCAATCGTCGAACGACATTTACGTTTCCACGTCTGCCTACACATTTGGAACCGCTTACTACCGAATACGTGGTTACGATAACGAAAACCAATCGGTTTATATCAATAACATCATGGTAAATGATATTGAAAACGGAAGGGCTACCTGGAGTGAATGGGGAGGATTAAATGATGCCACCCGCAATAAAGAAGTAATTAATGGACTGAATACGGCAAAATTCAGTTTTGGTAACCTCGGGGGCACTACCAATATTCTTACTCGTGCCTCTATGCAGCGTAAACAAACCAAAATTTCGTATGCCCTTTCCAACCGCACTTATGCAAACCGGCTAATGTTTACCTATTCTACTGGTTTAATGGAAAACAACTGGGCAATAACTCTTAGCGGTTCACGTCGTTGGGGCGACGAAGGCTATGTTGATGGTACTTTTTATGATGCATGGGCATACTTCCTGGGTGTTGAAAAGAAAATCAACAACCAACACAGCATCGCCTTAACTGCTTTCGGAGCACCTACCCGTAGAGGGCAACAGGGAGGCACAGTAAAGGAAGTTTATGATATTCTTGACAACAAATATTACAATCCGAACTGGGGTTACCAGGATGGCGAAAAGCGCAATGCCAAAGTGAAAAATTTTCATGAACCCATGTTTTTGCTTAATCACTATTGGACCATAAGCCCCAAAACCAAACTTACCACTTCGCTCGCTTATTCATTTGGCAAAAACGGTACAACAAGCCTTAACTGGTATAATGCAATGGATCCACGCCCGGATTACTACCGCAATCTTCCTAACTACCAATCCGATCCAAATATTCCCATTAACCCTGTTGTAAAAGAATACATTACCAACCAGTGGAAAACCAACTCCAATGTAAGCCAAATCAACTGGGATAGGCTATATAAGGTTAACTACCTTAATAATCTGGAAGGAAAGCAGGCAAGTTATACCGTTGAAAATAATATCACCGATCACAACCAATGCTCCTTCAACACCTTCCTTACACAGGAACTCAACTTTAACACTACTTTTACCGGAGGAATTGATATTACTTCCTATACCGCTTCGCACTACAAGGAACTTGACGATTTGCTGGGAGGAAAATACTGGATCGACATTGATGATTATGCCCAACGCGATTTTCCTAATGACCCCAACCGTATGCAAAACGACATAAACCATCCCAACAGAATAATAAAAGAGGGAGACAAATTTGAATACAATTATGATATTCACCAGAACAGCGAAAACCTTTGGGCTCAAGTATTGTTTAATTACAAAAAATTTGACTTTTCTATTGCCGGTTCGATTACCCAAACCACTTTCTGGCGCGACGGTAAAATGAAAAACGGACGTTATCCCGGAAGTTCCTATGGCGAATCGCCCAAGAAGGATTTTACTAATTTTGGAATCAAAGGCGGACTGACCTATAAAATTAATGGAAGAAACTTCATTACTGCCAATGCAGCTTATCTTACCCGCGCTCCTTTTGTAAAAAATGCTTTCATAGCACCCAAAATACGTAATGACTTTTCTCCCGACCTTACGAGTGAAAAAATTTCGAGTTTCGACCTTTCTTATCTTGTTCGTTATCCTTCTTTCAATGCAAGGCTTACTGTTTATAACACAACTTTTGAAAATCAGATTGAAATAAACAATTTCTACTACGAAGAAAATCTTACCGCAGTTTCCACTTCCTACACACCCACTTTTGTAAATCAGGTTATGACCGGAATAAACAAAACTCATCAGGGGCTTGAATTTGGTGCAGAATACAAACTAACTTCCCAACTTTCGTTTATTGGTGTTGCTGGCTGGGGTAATTATCGTTACACTAACCGTCCCAAGGTTACTACTTCTTTCGAAAACGGTTCGATGCCCGATTCAACCAAACTGGTTTACTGCAAAAACTTTTATGTGAATGGTACTCCTCAAACTGCCGCTTCGCTGGGCATAAAATACAATGTAAACTACTGGTTCTTTGAAGTGAAAGGAAATTATTTTGCCAAGATGTACCTCGATTTCAGTGCCGACCGTCGTACTTTGGGTGCAGTTTACTTCTTAGGCGAAGACGACCCCAGGAGAAAGGAAATAGCAGAACAAGAAGAATTGCCCGATGCCTTTACTCTCGATGTATCAATAGGTAAATCGTGGAAAATAAAGGATTATTTTCTCAATGTTAACTTAAGTATGAGCAATATCCTGAACAACCAGGACCTGATTACCGGAGGATACGAGCAAGGACGATTCGATTATGAAACCAAAGACGCATCAACTTACCCTTCAAAATACTATTATGCCTATGGCAGGACTTTTTTCCTTAACTTAGGTTTTCGCTTTTAATTAATTATTTGAATCAAAAATTTTAAAAAATACAATATGAAACGAATCATTTTAAATTTATTGGCAATCGCTTTGCTAGCAACAACAGCTATTTTTCAGGGATGTGTTAAGGGCGACCCCGACATGCCACCCGTAAATATTCCTCATGTTGACTTTCCGGCTAATAAAACCATTGCTGAGTTAACCAATTCCTACACCGGCAATTTTACCGAAATAACTGATAGCATAGTTATCAAAGGTATTGTAGTTGGCAACGACGAATCGGGCAATATTTATAAATATATCGTCATTCAGGATGAAACCGGCGGTATAGTTATAGAACTCGATCGGGCTTCTCTTTTCAACGATTTCCGCCTCGGACAGCGTGTGTATGTAAAATGCCAGGGAATGTATATAGGCGATTATAACGGGCTTATCCAGTTGGGTTATATTTACGATAATGCCATTGGCAGACTTCCCCAGAACTTTATCAACAGTCATATTTTCCCCGACAGCCTTCCGGGCAATGTTCCGGCTGCGGTAGAAGTTAGTATGAACGATAATCTTTTGCCAAAGGTAAGTACATTAGTAAAATTTACCAATGTCCATTTTTCGCAGCCAGGTTATCTCTGGGCTGAACAGACGGCTTCAGCCACAAGCCGACAGCTTCTCGATGCTGACGGAAACGCCATTGACGTTCGCACAAGTAAATATGCAACTTTTGCCAGTGATTCCATTCCTTACGGAACGGGTACTGTAACAGGCATACTTAGCGTTTATAACGACACCTATCAGCTTACAATACGCGATACTAGCGATGTACAGGATTTCAACGGCGTTGCACCCCCTCCGGGTAGCGGTACGGGTACCTTTGATGACCCATATAATGTTTCTTACGCTATTGCACATACAGGTAAAGCTGGCGTTTGGGTACAGGGCTATATAGTGGGCGTTTTTGAAACCGATGTTGATCCCTTTACAGCAAATTTTACCGCTCCATTCAGGACTAATTCCAATATTCTTATTGCCAATACTCCCGACGAAACCAATCTGATAAACTGTGTTCCGGTACAATTGCCTACGGGCACCATCCGCGAAGCCCTTAACCTTGTCTCAAATGAAGCAAACAAAGGCAAACAGGTTATGGTACTCGGTAATATTGAAAACTATTTCAGCCAGCCGGGAGTGAAAAGCCTTACTGGTTACTGGCTCGATGGCTCGGGTATAATACCTGCTACCGGCTTCTTTACCGAAGAATTTACATCTACACTCGGACAGTTTACTCCTTACAGCGTTTCGGGCGATCAGACGTGGATATGGGCAACTTATGATGGTGGTTGTGCCAAGATGAGCGGTTATTCAGGCGGGAGCAATAATGCCAACGAAGACTGGCTTATCTCGGCTCCTGTTTCGCTTAGCGGCAAAACCGGCGTTAAGATGAGCTTCCGCGAAGCCATCAACTATATTACAAGCATTGATGATATGAAAGTGCTTATTTCAACCAACTATGATGGCACAAGCAACCCCAACACCGCTACCTGGACCGAACTGACAGGATTTACACGTTCGGCAGGCAGCAGTTTCACCTTTGTTGAAAGCGGAGACGTGAGCCTTGCCACCTGGGAAGGACAAACCGTTCGTATTGCTTTCAAATATAATTGTTCTGCTACTGCAAGTGCTACCTGGGAAATAGGCAAAGTACTGCTGATTTCCGATAAAAAGTAAACGAAGACCGTTGCAAAGGTTGTATTTTATTCATTTTTCGACGATACTCAGCTTGACAATAGATTAATATCAACTTGTCATTTTGAGTATCGTTGAAGTCTGAAAAGGTTTTTGCAGCGGTTTCGGTTTAATAAAAAGGTAAACGGGTTTGGTCTTTAAGAGGAATACTTCGGAATGACCTCTTTGCGGAAATTCTGGTAGTTTTTTAAATTTTTATTAATTCCCCAAAATTTCCTTTTAATCTAACTTCAGCACGGCAAGGAAAGCACTCTGAGGAACTTCTACATTACCGATTTGGCGCATGCGTTTCTTTCCTTTCTTTTGTTTTTCGAGCAATTTGCGTTTACGGGTGATGTCGCCGCCGTAGCATTTGGCTGTAACGTCCTTGCGAACGGCTTTCACGGTTTCGCGGGCAATTATTTTGGCACCTATGGCTGCCTGAATGGCAATATCGAATTGCTGGCGTGGAATAAGTTCTTTCAACTTTTCACAGATACGGCGCCCGAAGTCGTAGGCATGATCCTGATGAATAAGGGTGGAAAGGGCATCCACCGAATCGCTGTTGAGCAGAATGTCGAGCTTGACCAGGCGGGCAGGCTTGTAGCCAGTGATGTGGTAATCGAATGAAGCGTAGCCTTTGGAGATACTTTTCAGCTTGTCGTAGAAGTCGAAAACTATTTCTCCCAGGGGAAGTTCGAAGGTTATTTCCACCCGGTCGCTGGTAAGATAAACCTGGTTTTTCAGTGTTCCGCGTTTTTCGATGCAAAGAGTCATCACCGAACCCACGTAATCGGATTTGGAAATTATCTGGGCAGTGATGTAGGGCTCTTCCACGTGGTCAATCGTAGTAATATTGGGCATGCCCGACGGGTTGTGTACTTCCACTATTTCTCCTTTGGTAGAAATAACTTTGTAGGAAACGTTGGGTACGGTGGTAATTACGTCCATGTCAAATTCGCGGTCGAGACGTTCCTGTACTATTTCCATGTGGAGCAGCCCCAGAAAACCACAACGGAATCCAAAGCCCAATGCTGCTGAAGACTCGGGCTCGAAACTTAGGGATGCATCGTTAAGCTGCAGTTTTTCAATAGATGCCCGCAGTTCTTCGTAGTCGTCGGCATCAACGGGATAAATACCTGCAAAAACCATTGGCTTTACGTTGGTAAAACCTTCGACAATTTTATCACAGGGTCGTGTTACGTGGGTTATGGTATCGCCAACTTTAACTTCCTTAGCCGATTTTATGCCCGAGATTATATAACCAACGTCGCCAGCCGAAAGCTGGTCTTTAGGAGTCATGGTAAGTTTCAGTACACCTATCTCATCGGCATTATATTCTTTGCCGGTAGCAACAAATTTAACGAAATCGTTTTTGCTGATATTTCCCTGGAAAATACGAAAGTAAGCGATAATGCCCCTGAAAGAATTGAACACCGAGTCGAAAATCAGAGCCTGAAGAGGAGCTTCAGGATTGCCTGCTGGTGAGGGCACACGCTGAAGGATGGCATCCAAAATTTTATCCACTCCGTAGCCGGTACGTGCGCTGGCTTCGATGATGTCGGTGCGATTGCAACCGATAAGGTCAACAATCTGGTCTTTAACTTCTTCAGGCATAGCATTAGCCATGTCCATTTTATTGAGTACGGGAATAATTTCAAGGTTGTGTTCAATGGCAAGGTACAGGTTTGAGATGGTTTGTGCCTGAATTCCCTGGGTGGCGTCCACCACCAGCAAAGCGCCTTCGCAGGCTGCTATTGAGCGGGATACCTCATATGAAAAGTCAACATGTCCGGGAGTATCAATCAGGTTTAATTTGAACATCTGTCCTTCGTGTTCATAATCCATCTGAATGGCGTGGCTTTTGATGGTGATGCCACGTTCGCGTTCCAAGTCCATGTCGTCGAGAATCTGATCTTGGGCTTCGCGTTCGGTGATGGTTCCTGTAAATTCGAGCAGGCGGTCGGCAAGGGTACTTTTCCCGTGATCAATATGGGCAATGATGCAAAAATTCCGGATATTATTCATAGCCGCAAAAATACGACGAAAATTTGAAATGTTAATAAAAACAAAATCGTTCTCAGGATTTGATGTTTGTAATATTGATGTGCCATTACAATATTTGTATTAACAGCAATATTGTTTTTACCCATACAGTAAGGCTTGTAGAAGGGTAAATTGCCCTCTTCAGAGAATGGATGTCTTACTGTTTTTAATTTATTTTTTTACCAGCCTGCATTCGCCTGACGGCTTATTGTTCATCCAGGCTTTGCAAAGATATATTCCTGCAGGTAATTTGCTTCCGTCTCCGTTTTTCCCCTCCCAGATATAGCGGTAATCGCCTGCCGAAAGCATTGCATCGGTAAGGACTTTTACCCTTATGCCATTTTGATCATACACTGCTATAATTACTTTTCCCGCTTTTGCCTGATGATAGCAAAGGGTAGTATATTCGTCAAAAGGATTGGGATAAGCGGTAAGAGATGTATTAACTGTTTTTTTAATCACAGGAAATATCCCGTCAATGGTATCCTGGAACTCGTAGGCTCCCATGTCAATGGTGCCATATACTATGCGTTTTTTGCCGGCAAGGTCGGTTTGGGGTATGGTTATGCCGGGTATTTCGTTCATGCCGGCATTGATACATGGAGAATAGAAAGTTAAGGCATAAGGAAACTCTCCCTGTGTGTCCCAGCAGGGGATGGTGTCTATGTTGCCTGCATTGTATAAGATGGTATTGTTGCCGGTATAGTCTATCAGGCTTTGCCTGCCGCCTTCTACCAGCGAATGCGTGATGCTGAGCTTGCAGGGATCATTATTCTCAAAATTAAACAAATAGGCATTGGGCAGGGTATTGCCATAGATGATGGAGTTATAGATATTTAATTCCGCACCATAATCTATGCTTATAGCTCCTCCTACCGGAGATGTATTATCGCCTATGGTACAGTTTACCATATCCACTTTTGCAAAATTGGATAATACCATTGCCTCGGATGCACTTATTCCACCGGTTACATCTCTTTCGTTCTGTGTTATTTCTGTATTTGCAATAGTCCCTTTTAATATTGAGGTTGGGTATCCATAACCAAATATTGATGTATATCCTCCATCCCAGGTGTCAGGGTCTCCATCCGGTTTATTATTGTTTATTTTACAATTTTCCACATAAAAAGTTTTACTAAGTGTGTCTTCTGTACCTATTGGAAGGGGTTGCCCTGAAAAATTATTGATTATATTAACCTTATTCAAATGTAATTGGTCAATACCATTGAATAAGGTAGTTAAACTTGAGAAGGTTCCCAATGCTGTACTATTATCGGTAATGTTTATATTTTCCAATGCAATGTTAGAACTACTCCTCATATAGATACTACTTATAGCTGCAATATATGCTTCATCTAAATAAAAACCATTTTTCAGCGTGAAGTCCTTCAAGGTTATATTTTTCGTTTTGCAGTTTACTTTTATGTGCGAATACAATGAATCCCCATCTATGATGGTACTGTCCTTTTGTTCTCCGCTTACAGAATTAAAGCTGCTAAGGTTTAGTGGCAACATCTCTCCCGTTCGTAAGGGCGAATATATGCCCTTAGTCAGGTGAATGGTATTGGGATGCAGGCTGTCGGAAATCATTTTTACAAGGGCAAAACTGATGGTTCTCAAAGGGTATTGCGGGTTTAAACCGTCGTTTTTATTGTCTCCCTCCGGCGAAACATACAAATCTGCATTTACACTCTCTACCTTAGCATTTTTTATGCTTACTGTTACATCATTGAGTGGGATTCCATTACTATTAATTGAAATAATGCTGTTAAACCCGGGGTTCATTACCGTAAAAGTATCAACAACTACATTAAGTGGTGGAGACAAAGAAGTAACAGAAATATCGTTTCCCCAGGCTGAATAATTAAGATATATATTACACAAATTAGTAGTGTCAAATTCAACCCTGGAATCACAGCAGAAACTAATTCCGCCCCCAATTACTGTACTATGATTCCCATTAACCGTAACTCCAGATAAAAACATTTGAGATCCATTACATAATATTCCACCCCCCATAACAGACTCATTATCCTTTATTATACAATTATGTATCTGTATATTTGAATGGTAGAGATAGATGCCTCCGCCGGTAGGCAGAGTTGATAATGGATCGTGCCCTTTACCATTTTGTATGGTAAACCCGCATAATACCGCTGTATCAGCGTTGTTTTTTACAGTTACCACGCTTTCTAAGTGGCTGCCGTCTATTACCGTTTGCCGTACCAGGGAGTCGGCATGGTACAGCAGGTATAAACTGGCAAGAGTTATGTTTTTGCTGTTGTAATTGATGTTCTCGTAATAAATGCCCGGATAAACCAGCACCGTATCCCCGCCTGCTGCTGCATTGATGCCCTGCTGTATCAGCGTATAATTGCCCGTTCCGTCCTGTTTTACGGTAATTACGTTTGCATGCAATACCATAACGGTAAGCAACAACAGGAAACTTATTATAATAGTTCTTTTCATCCGAAAATAATTTGTTATTAATATGCCGGATGGAGCTCGCATGTTATTATTTCCATGCAGGTTTGTGTTTTTATATAAACATGCTCGGTTCATAATGTGGTTAATCTGGTTTTATGACTTTACTTATTCAATATTTAACTGATTTTCCGACTCACTCCGCCCTCCCCCTCAGGGGGAGGAAACGGGTGGGGTCAATCTATTGCTTATTATTTTATCAATGTTATTTTACTCTGCAATATGTCCTTTCCGGTGGTTAGTCTTGCTATATAAATCCCGTTGGGTAATTGCGTTCCGTTGTTGGTTCCATCCCAGTTTATGCCAAAGCTTCCCTTGCTTTGCCGGCCACTTACCAGCGTACTAACCAATGCCCCGTTGAGGTTATATATGTTCAGCGTTACATTGGTTTCGTATGGAAGGGTATAATTAAAGGTAAGCATAGTACGGAAGGGGTTAGGATAGCACGTAAGTGAAGGTTTATCGGTAAACGTCATTACTTCTTTGTTTTTGAAGGATACCATATAGTAATCTGCTTTCCCTCCTGTCTTTAGCTTACGCTTTTCCTTGCTGAAGGTTACCGGGTTATATACCCAGTAATCTTTTACATACGATAAGGTGGACTTGGTTCCGTAGTATTTTACAAGTTCAATGTCGCAACCGGCTGGCACAGTATCACTGATATAGGCATTTACTTCCACCAGCGTATCGCCGGCTACGGCTGCTCCCACACATACGCCATCCACATAGGCGGCTATTTCCTTTACCTGGTCGGCAGAATCCACTTCCACGTAAATAGGCACATAATCCGATGTTTCAGTATAAGTAAAGTTTTCTGCTTTTGCCATTTCGGTATCCTCTGCTTCACTGGCAAGCTGCCATGCAAAAGTTGTATAAGGGAAAAGGTGATCCTCGTAGTTTACCACTACCATATCGCCATATTTAAAAGGAACTATTCCGGAAGTGCCTATCCACACTCCGTTAACCTTAGCCATCGTCCAGTTTTGTGTTTTTATCATTTTCAGCTTGTTCATCATTACAGTTCCGAAAGCATCTGCCGGCATTTGTGAGTTGGGCAAAAAATAGCCTATCCAGTTATCATGGTTAGAATAAATGGTAACAGAAGTACCTGCATCCAGTACCGTTCCGGGTGTAGGCAGGATGCTTTTCCTGTGGTCGCTGTCCGTTGTATAGATTTTATAACCCAGGGTGCTTTGGATAGTATTTAAATAATATGAAGTCCAATTAGTAATTTGATCATAATTAAGCCAGGTACCATAATCGCCAGGATTGTTCCATCCCAGGAAATTAATTCCCTCGGGGAAAGGCGTAATGGTACTTAACAGGTTCTGTGCATTAACCGGGTCATTGCCGGTACGTTGGAGGCGGGGGAAAGAGAGCCATTTCCAGCTTGCCTGGTCAAGGGGGATTTCGTTCCGGGTGCATTGTATTACGTTAATATTGCCATGCGCACTGCAATAATAAATTAATATTCTATGGTCTCCATATACATATAATTTATTAATGCTGCCATATCCTACATAACAAACATCCAGCGGAGATACCCCGCCATATTCGCCGGGCAGCCTCAGGTTTTTTACCAATGAATCCGTTATATAACCTGTAACGGAGATTGCCTGATCACTTAGCGAGTCTATCTGTACTTTTATAAGTTCGTTAGTATCTGCCTGGCAAAAGCATGTTTTGCTAAAGGCAGTTAAAACAATAACAATAATAAATAAATATAAGTTTTTAGCCTTCATAAAACAATATTTTCAAAGATTAGACAATAAAATTAGTTAAAAAAACAAGTTGATTTATTTAACGAGAAATTTCTGTTGGCTACATCTTTCTCCTCCTTTCCATAATGAACATTTATAAAAAAAATCATCAAAATGTTGTATGCTTTTTCAGGTTATTTTAAAAAATATTTCTGTTTTCTGAAGGTTGAATTAGTTAATTTAAAAATATGCTGGTTGGTAAATGGGTAAATCTGTATTTGGAAATTATCAGGCTTCCGGCTAAAGAAAAAGAGTGGTTGTTACCCTCTCCCAAGAGTGGTTGTTACCCTCTCCTAAGAGTGGTCGTTACCCTCCCCTAAGAGTGGTCGTTGCCCTCTTATAAGAGTGGATGATTCACTTGTATAATACAAAGTGGCTCTTTTTTGTCAGGGAGCCACTTTTGTTTTTTAACGGGTTACATTCAATACGTAATCAAAAACATAAGTCCGCACTTCGCTGAGTATTTTTGCCGAAGGCGAAAACTGGGTTGCAATATTCAGCTTATAATCACCGTCAGGCAAAGTAGCGGGTACTATAAAAGTAAGTTTGGATGGATCGTTTATCAGCAGTGAGGTCTGCGGAATAGTTATTACCTCCGATGTCTGCTGGTT